>NZ_SMKP01000125.1:0-31182 GCF_004349015.1 Nonomuraea diastatica | reverse complement strand
GGCGTGGGCTGGGCGAGCGTGCCGTCGGCGCTTCCGGGTGGCGTCATGCGGCCTCCATCAGCAGGCTCGGCCGGAAGCCGCGCCACTGGTTGGCGGCGACCTTGAGGAAGTGGGCGAGCGGCAGTTGCCAGGTGTGGTCGGCGGTGAGCCCTCTGCGCAGGACGTAGCCCAGCCCGTGGGTGCGGTAGATTCGCGCGCCGGCCTTTTGCGCGGCTTTCAGAAACTCGAGATCAACAGCGCGAGGCACGGCAGGAAATCCCCCTATTTCCTTGAGTTTTGAACGAGAAACCATGATCGTTCCTCCGGCCACATGATCGGACCACACCTCGCTCGGATAACGCGCCCCGCTCGCGAACGTCGTGCGTCTGATCGTCGCCTTCAGCGGCTCCAGGTAGAAGAACTCCGCGGTCGTGCCCACCACGTCGGCGCCGGTGTACGACATCGCCATGAACAGGTCGGCCAGGTGGCGGGGTCCGTACCAGTCGTCGTCGTCCCACTTCGCCAGGTGGTCGCCGCTCGCCAGGGCGGCCGTGCGGTTGAGCACCTCGCCGAACGGCACCGACGCCTCAGCCTCGATCCACTTCACCGGCAGCGAGCACGACTCGACCGCCTCGCGCACCTGCTCGAACCCCACCCCGTGCAGCCCGAGCAGCACCTCGGCCTCGACCTCGCGCTGGCGTTCCATCTGCGCCAGCGCCGCGCCGATCAGGATTGAGCGTTTGCTTGACATGACAATGCTGATCTTGGGGTGAATCGTGACCGGGTGCGCGAGCCGGCGCAGGCGTACGCTGTGCTCCTCGCGCCGGAGGTCGGCCAGGGAGCGCGCGGTGCCGTCGGCGGCGTGGCGGAGCCAGTCGCGGTCGGTGAGCAGCTCGGTGAGGCCGGCCGGCACCCAGGGCCGCGCGCGCTCGGCCGTCAGCGGGATGCCGGCGGCGGCCAGGCTCAGCAGGCCGTCGAGCGGCACGTCGGCAGCGGGCCACTCGATCTCCAGGCCGCGCAGCGGGCGTAGCCCTGGCACGTCGGGCGGCTGCCCGTCGACCACCCAGCTCCCGTCGGCCCAGTGCAGGCGGCCCAGCCCTTTCTCCGGCGTGCGCACGAAGCCGCTGGGGGTGGCGGGCCCAGCGGCAGGCCCCGTAGCGGGCCCAGCAGAGGGACCGGTAGAGGGCCCAGTAGAGGGACCGGTAGAGGGCCCAGTAGAGGGCAGGGCGGCGGACATGAAGGGGCGCTCCTCGAACGCTCGGGACTCAGTCGGCGCCTACCTTACGCCCGATTTACTGACTGGTAGCCACAACCTGGCACAATCGGCAGGCCCTATGGCATAGGGGATAAGGACCGGGTTCCCAGATTTCGCCAGGAACTTATGGCACGGTAGTGACCGCAGTTTACTAAGGTGGCAATAATCCCCAGATGCCCGTGAAGACTCCGATGTCCTGACAAGGTGTGAACTACGAAAGGTATGCGCGGATGCTCTCGCCCCGCCGACTGGCAGCGATGGCCGCACTCCTCGCAGCTGTGACCGTCGGTGTGCTCGCCCTCCTCGTCCTCTCCGGCACGATGCCCCTCGGCGCGGCGGCCGCCGTGGTGGCGTTCGTGGTGTCCATGGCGGCTCTCGCCTTCCTCACCCTCGTCGTGCGCCGCATCGACGGCAAGGCACACCGGATCGACCTGCGCGTCAAGAAGTACGAGGCCGAGCTGGCCAGGACCACCACCGCGATCAAGGCCATCGACACCCGGCTGGACCTGCTGGTGCGGGCCGTCGAGAACTCCTCGGCGCGGCGGGCCGACGATCTGGGCGCCGTCCTGGCCTCGCTCGGCGAGGACCGGGTGAACGCCATGGCGCGGGTGAAAGAGGTGGAGGAGCTTCGCGCGGAGGTTCGCGCGCTGGCCAAGGACTCCGTATGACGCGCGTCAGGCACAACGACTATTCACCGCTGCGTCCGCCCGCGACAGGGACGTGGGAGCCCTCGCTGCGCGTGTCCGTCGTCATCCCCGCCTACAACTGCGCTGACGTCCTGGAGCGTACGGTCGCCACGCTCGCGCGCCAGACGTACCCGTCCGAGCTGGTCGAGGTCGTCGTCGCGGACGACGGCAGCGAGCCGCCGATCCAGCTGCCGGGCGCGCGGGTCGTCCGGGTGGCCGAGGGGTGGGGGCGCGGCGCGGCCAGGCAGACCGGGCAGCTCGCCGCCACCGGAGACGTGGTCCACTGGCTCGACTCCGACATGCTCCTGCCCGACGACCACCTCGAGACGCACATGCGCTGGCACCACCTCATCGGCTACGCGGTGGTGATCGGCGACGTCCGGTTCGTGGACGAGCCGGGCGAGGAGGGCGTCCAGCCGGAATACACGAGGAAGACCCTGGAGTCGACCAGGCGGCTCAAGGACGCGGGCGCGAGCGCGTACCTGCTGCACACGGGCGCGTCCACCTCCGTGCGCGCCGGGCTGCTGCGCGCGGCCGGCGGCGTGGACGCCTCGCTCAACATGGCCGAGGACACCGAGCTCGGCTACCGGCTGGCCCAGGCAGGGGCGGTGTTCATCCCGGATGAGCAGGCCAGGGCATGGCACGTGGGGCCGTCCACCGTGATGGTGCGGGAGAAGGAGGTGCACCGGCACAACTGGTCGTACCTCGGCGACCTGATCCCCGCCCTGCGCTGGCTGCGTGCCCATCCGCGGCGCACGTGGCTCGTGCCCTACGTGCGGGTCGTGGTGACGGCCACCTCGTACGAGGAGACGCGCGCGACCGTGGACTCGGCGCTGGCGGGCACGCTCACCGACGCCGCCGTCGTGCTCGTCGGGCCTTGGGGCAAGCTGACCGGCGAACGCCGCGCCGGCCTCGACGACCCGCTGCTCGACCTGCGCCTGCTGCGCCATCTCTACGCCCACGAGCCCCGGGTCGAGTTCGCGGAGAGCGTACCGGCCTCCGCCGCGCCCGCTCCCTTCCTGCTCAGCGTCCCCACCGGATGGACGCTCGGCGCCGACACCCTCGCCGCGCTGGTCCGCCACGCGGACGGCGAGCAACTCGGCCTGGTCAGCGTGGCGCTGGCGGAGGGCGAGGACGGCGTCGTCGCCGCCCGCCTGGAGCGCACGGCCGCCTTCGCCCGCGCCGCCCTGTTCGAGGGGGCGGCCGACGACCTGGTGGACGAGATGTTCGGCTCGGAATGGGTCAGCGGATCCGCGTACGGCTTCGCGACGGCCGACGAGGCCGAGCCGCTGAGCGGTGACCCCGCGAAGTGGCGGGCGCTGGCGGGACGGCGGCTGGACGAGGTCAAGGAGCTGCGGGCGGAGGTGGAACGGCTGACGTCCGAGGTCGAACGGCTGTCCGCCGGTGAGCCGTCAGACGGCGCCCCCAGCGAACGGTTCGGCGGGCTGAGCTCGTTGCTCCGGCACCTGCGGAGCGCCGGATGATCCGGCGCCTGCTGGCGGAGCTGCGCCAGGCCCAGGTGTTCTTCGCCGGGATCGACGACGTCGAACCGCTCCACGCGGAGACCGGCCAGGGCGCCGTGACCACCCGGGACGTGGTGGACCTGGACCGGGACCTGCTGGGGACGCCCGCCGAACCCGGCAAGGCGCGCGAGGTGCTCGTCCTCGCCGGGACGCCCGCCGATCTGCGCAGGATCGCGACGCTCCACAAGCTGCTGCCGCGGGCCGAGCGGGTGGTGGTGGCCGTCCTGGACACGCCCGCGTCCCACCCGGCCCCCGTGCCCACGCCCACGCCCGCTCACCGGTGGCGGTCGCTGACGGATCTCCGGGTGCATCAGCCCGAGAACCGGGTCTGGGTGGTGGATGCCCGGTTCTCCTCCTCCACGCCCGCGGGGCGTACGGTCACGGCGACGGCGCGCGCGTTCGCGGGACACCGCCTGGACGTGATCGCGGCACCCGCGGCGGCGATCGCCGGAGTCGGCGCGGCGGACTGGCGACCGGGCGACCCGAACGCGACGCCCGCCGAGGTGACCGGGCCCGTGCCCGAGCGGGTCGGCGCCCCGGGCAGCGACGTGGTCCTCCGCACGCTCGCCGGCGGGCCGCCCGCCGAAGCGCCGGGCGTGCGGCCCGGCCACGGCCAGGGCGATCAGGACGGCGGGCGGGCCGCCGAGGAAGGCGGTGGGCCGGGGACCGCGGCGTGGGCAGGGGACGAGAGGCCGATCGAGCGGCCGGCGCTCCGGGCGGTGAGCTGGGAGCGGCTCGGACGTCCTGGCATGGCCGCGTCGCCGCTGGCCGACCCCGCCGTCCTCGGCGAGCCGTCGATGGTGCCGCCGGTGGACGAGCGCCTGGTGAACCCCCAGGGCTTCGTCACCACCCCGTCCCGGGGCATGGCGTCGCTGGCCGAGCGGGACGGCCGCTGGTCCGTGTTGCTGGACGGCAAGGCCGTGACGTCCTTCGCGGAATCAGGCGGCGTCACCGACGCGGACGTGGCCAGGTTGCGGCAGATCCGCGGCGTCGAGGTGGACTGGCAACGCGCGCACAGCGGCCCGCTGTCCGCCGTCCGGGTGCTGGCCGGGCTGGCCGCCGCCGGGGTGCCGCTGGTCTCGGAGCCGGCGCCGCGCTGGGCGGGCGCGCTCGGCGACGAGCTCATCGGGCTGATCGCGACGTCCCCGGACCTCTCGGACGACCTTCGCAGGGAGGAGCACAGCATCCGCCTGCGCCGGGCCGCGCTGCGTACGCACGGCGTGGCGGCCCGGTGGGAGCAGCTCGGCGCGCCCGCGCCCGCTCCCCCGCTCACGTCGGTCCTGCTGGCGACCCGCCGCGCCGGCATGGTGCCGTTCGCCCTCCGCCAGGTCGCCCGCCAGCGCGGCGGCCGGCTGGAGGTGATCCTCGCGCTGCACGGCGTCCCGAAGGGGCATCCGGACGTGGCGGCCGCGACGGCGGCGTTCGAGGGCCCGCTGACCGTGTACGAGGCCGACCCCCGGGCGGTCTTCGGCGAGGTGCTCAACGAGGCGGCCGCCAGGGCGTCGGGATCGTTCCTGCTGAAGATGGACGACGACGACTGGTACGGGCCCGACTTCCTGCCGGATCTGCTGCTCGCCCACGCGTACTCGGGAGCGCAGGTGGTCGGCACGGTGCCGGAGTTCGTCTACCTGTCGTCCATCGACGTCACCGTGCACCGCAGGCAGGCGACCGAGCAGATCACCAGCTTCGTCGCCGGCGGGACGATCCTGGCGGAGCGGTCGGCGTTCCAGGCGGTGGGCGGGTTCAGGCCGCTGCGGCGCTCGGTGGACACCCAGTTCCAGGAGGCGCTGCAGGCGGCGGGCGGGCAGATCTACCGTACGCACGGCCTGGGCTACATCCTGCGCAGGGGTCCGGCGGCCGGCCACACCTGGCAGGAGCCGATCGGGACGTTCCTGCAGCGCAACAGGCAGCAGTGGCGCGGCTTCCGGCCGAACGCCCTCATGGCCATGGACGGGAGCCGCCCGTGACCCGCATCCCCCGCATCAGGCGCAACGACTTCGGCACCCTCACCCCACCCGCGCTCGGCGCGTGGGACCCCACGCTGACCGTCACCGTCGTCATCCCGGCCCACGACCGCCAGGAGACCCTGGACCTGACGCTGGCGGCCCTGTCGGCGCAGAGCTATCCGGAGCACCTGCTCGACGTCATCGTGGTGGACGACGGCAGCTCCACGCCGCTCCAGCTGCCGGAGCTCGTGCCGGCCAGGACGAAGCTGATCTCCAGCCCGCCGGGCGGCTGGGGCCGCGCGTGGGCCGTGCAGGCGGGCGTGGACACCGCGACGGGCGAGGTGATCTTCGTTCTGGACGCCGACATGGTGCCGCACCGGCGGCACGTGGAGGCCCAGCTGCGCTGGCACCACCTGGCCCCGTACGTGGTGGCGCTGGGCTGGATCGACTTCACCGCCGGCGACGAGCTCCCGACGCAGCAGCAGGTACGGCAGGCCCTGGAAGCGGGGACGGAGCGGGAGTTGTTCCCCCTCTCACCGCACCGCCACGACTGGGCTGAGAAGATCATCCGCGATCACGACGGCCTCCGCACCGCCCCTAGTTCCCTGGCCGGCCGCATCCACGTGGGCGCCACGGTGTCGTACCCCGCGGCGCTGCTGCGCTCGATCGGCGGCATGGACACGTCGCTGGTGCTGGCCGAGGACACCGAGCTCGGCTACCGCCTCACGCAGGCGGGCGCGATATACGTCCCCGACCCGCAGTCGCGGGCGTGGCACATCGGCCTGCCGACGGCCATGCGCGACTTCGCGGCACTCAAGCGCTACAACGACCCCTACATCGCCGACCGCGTCCCCTACCGGCGCTACCTGCGCACGGATTCCGGCCGCCAGTGGCTGGTGCCGTACGTGGACGCCGTGGTGCCCGCGGGGACGTACGAGGACGTGCGGGCGAGCGTCGACGCCCTCCTGGCGAGCACGGTCCCGGACGTCCGGGTCACCGTCACCGGCCCCTGGGACGCCCTCACCACGGCCCGCCGCTCCCCGCTCGCCGACCCCGGCCTCGACCTGCGCCTCATCCTGGCCGCCTTCGACCACGACCCCCGCGTGCACCTGGCCGGGGACACCTCGCAGCCGCTCCCCGGGACACCTCCCTACCGGCTGTCCGTCCCGCCCGGCTGGATGGTCGCAGGCGATGCGGTGGAGCGCCTGGTGGGCCACATGGAGGAGCACGACCTCGGCGCCCTGCGCATCGTTCTGGAGGAGACGGCGCAGGGCGTGACCGCCGCCCGGCTGGACCGTACGGCGGCGCTGTCGAGAGCCGCCCTGGTGGCCGCGCCGGACGAGGATCAGGAGGACCTGGTCGACGCCCTGTTCGGCGTGGAATGGGTGGACGGTGAGACATGGGGCTTCAAGCGCCGCCCCGCCGTCTACCCGCCGCGCCGCAAACCCGTGTCGGACCTCGAACTGCTCGCCGCCAGGCAGGAGAAGGAGATCGCCCTCTACCGCAAGCGCACGGCCACGCTCAGGGCGGAGCTCGCGCAACTGCGCAGGGAGGCGAGCAAACACGGCAGGGACGCGGCGCGGTGGCGGGAGAAGGCGGAGACCTGGCGACGGGAGGCGGTGCGCCTGGCCCGCACCCAGGACCGCACGGTGCTCAAGCGCGCCGCCCGCAAGATCCGCGGCCTCGCCTTCCCCGGCAGATGACGTCGCCCGGTTCGGTGGTGACGAGCGCGGCGGGCAGGTGCGCCTGCGAAGCGGAGCGCGCTAGTCGTCGCCCTCCACCCGCATGACGCTGGCCACCGCGCGGACGATGTCTAGCTCGCGCAGCCCCTCCATGGTCGCCGACAGCGCGGCGTCGGTGGCGCGATGGGTGACGATGACGAGCTGGGCGTCGTCGCCGCGGCCCTCCTGGCGTACCGTCTGGATGGACACGTCGTGCTTGGCGAACAGCTCCGCCACCCGCGCCAGCACGCCGGGCTTGTCGGCCACGTCGAGGGCCACGTGGCAGCGCGTGACGGTCTCCCCCATGGGGTGCACGGCCAGGTCGGCGTAGGTGGACTCGTCGGGCCCGCGGGTGCCGGCCAGGCGGTTGCGGGCCACGGCCACGAGGTCGCCGAGCACGGCGGAGGCCGTCGGCGCGCCACCGGCGCCCTTGCCGTAGAACATGAGCTGCCCCGCCGACTCGGCTTCGACGAAGACCGCGTTGTACGCCTCGCGCACCCCGGCCAGCGGATGCGACCTGGGGATCATCGCCGGGTGCACCCGCACCCCGAAGGAGCGGCCGTCCTCGGAGCGGGCGCAGATGGCCAGCAGCTTGATGACGTAGCCCATGTCCTTGGCGGAGGCGACGTCGGTGGCGGTGATCTCGGTGATGCCCTCGCGGTGCACCTCGGCGGCCGTGACGCGGCTGTGGTAGGCGAGCCCGGCCAGGATGGCGGCCTTGGCGGCGGCGTCGAAGCCCTCGACGTCGGCCGTCGGGTCGGCCTCGGCGTAGCCCAGGGTCTGCGCCTCCTCCAGCGCGTCGGTGAAGGACGCGCCCGTGGTGTCCATCTTGTCGAGGATGTAGTTGGTGGTGCCGTTGACGATGCCCAGCACCCGCTTGACGTGGTCGCCCGCCAGCGACTCGCGCAGGGGGCGCAGCAACGGGATGGCGCCGGCCACGCTGGCCTCGAAGTAGAGGTCGCCGCCGCCCTGGCGGGCGGCTTCGTACAGGCTCGCGCCGTCCTCGGCCAGCAGCGCCTTGTTGGCGGTCACCACCGACTTGCCGCCCGACAGGGCGGCGACGATCAGCGAGCGGGCCGGCTCGATGCCGCCGATGACCTCGATCACGATGTCGACGTCGGCGCGGGTCACCAGCGCCTCGGCGTCGGTGGTGAGCAGCTCGGGGCCGACCGCGACGTCGCGCTTGCGGCCCAGCCGCCGCACGGCGACTCCGGCCAGCTCGAGCGGGGCGCCGATGCGGGCGGCCAGGTCGCCGGCCTGCTCGTGCATGAGCCGGATGACCTGGGTGCCGACGACGCCGCAGCCCAGCAGCGCCACTTTCAGCGGTTTCACAGCTGCCCCCTCAACAGGTCGTCCTCGGTCTCACCCTGCACGATCACGCGGGACTCGCCGCGCGACACGGCCACCACGGCGGGTCGGGGCAGGTAGTTGTAGTTGCTGGCCAGCGAACGGCAGTAGGCGCCGGTCGCGGCCACCGCGATCAGGTCGCCGGGGGCGAGGTCGGCGGGCAGGTGGCAGTCGCGCACGATGATGTCGCCGCTCTCGCAGTGTTTGCCGACCAGGCGGCTCAGCATGGGCCGGCCCTGGCTCTCGCGGCTGGCCAGCACGGCGGTGTATTCGGCGCCGTAGAGCGCCGTGCGCACGTTGTCGCTCATGCCGCCGTCGATGCTCACGTAGATGCGCAGGCCCTCGACGTCTTTGACGGTGCCGACCTCGTAGAGGGTGATGCCGCCAGGGCCGACGATCGTGCGGCCGGGCTCGACCGTGAGGCGGGGCACGGGCAGGCCCGCGTCGACGCAGACCTTGGTGACGATCTCGCGCAGGGCGTCGGCCAGCTCCTTGATGTCGGGCGCCTCGTCGCCGTCGACGTAGGCGATGCCGTAGCCGCCACCGAGGTCGAGCTCAGGCAGCACCACGCCGTGCTCGTCCTTGATCTGCACGAGGAGGGTGGCCAGCCGACGCGCGGCCACCTCGAACCCGGCGGTGTCGGCGATCTGGGAGCCGATGTGCGAGTGCAACCCGACGAGCTCGAGCTGCGGCAGCGCGAGGATGCGGCGTACGGCCTCCGCGGCGGTGCCGGAGTTGAGGGACAACCCGAACTTCTGGTCGTCGTGGGCCGTCGCGATGAACTCGTGGGTGTGCGCCTCGACCCCGGTGGTCACCCTGACCATCACCCTGGGCCGCTTGCCGAGCCGCTCGGCGTGGTAGCCGAGGCGGGCGATCTCCTCGAACGAGTCGACCACGATGTGCCCGACCCCGGCCTCCAGCGCCCTGGTCAGCTCGGCGGCGGACTTGTTGTTGCCGTGCATCGTGATGCGCCCCGGCGGGAACCCGACGCTCAGCGCGACGGCCAGCTCACCGCCGCTGGCCACGTCGAGCCCGAGGCCCTCGTCGCGCAACCAGCGCACGATCTCCTTGCACAGGAACGCCTTGCCGGCGTAGTGGACGTCGGAGTCGGCGAACGCCGTGGCGTAGTCGCGCATGCGCGAGCGCACGTCGTCCTCGTCGAGGACGTAGAGCGGGGTGCCGTGGTCGCGGGCCAGGTCGCGGACGTCCACGCCGCCGACGGTGAGCGCGCCTTCCGCGGCGCGCGTCGACGTTCGGGACCAGATCGCGGGGTTGATGCGGTTGATGTCGGCGGGCGCCAGCGGCGGGCGCTCGTGGGGCATCATCTCGGCGTGGCGGTCCCCGGCGGGATGGACGTATCGACTCACCCGATCGAGGCTATCGGAACCGCCACCCCTCCCAGGACCCGTGACCACGGATCGAGACGCGATCAAGCTTCAGAAGGGATATTTTTACGCCATTTCGCCGTTTGGCCGAATATTTGTGAGCAATCACAACCGATCGGGCCCGATGAGCACCCTGCCGACCGCCTCCGCCAGCCGCACCCGCGCCGTGTGCACCGGCTCCGCCAGGGCGTCCCCCATCGGCACGGCGGGCGCGTGCTCGTGCGCGTCGTGATAGGCCAGCGCCAGCCGCACGAGGTACGTCTCCCACCTCGGATCGCTGCGCGCCAGCCGCCCGGGCAGCTCGGCCAGGACCCGCAGCACCCGCCGGTCGTACGGATCGGCCGGCAGCCCGGCAGGGAAACCACCGGACGGCACCCCCAGCTCGCGGGCCCACCGCCGCACCGCGCAGGCCCGCGCGTGCCCGTACCGCACCACGAAGCCGGGGTTGTCCCAGGTGCGCGGGAAGTCAGGCCAGCCGGGTTCGGGGATGTCCAGCGGCTCCACGGTCTCGACCAGCTCACCCGGCACGCTCACGACGATCCGCAGGAACCCGTTCTCCCGCACGTCCACGTGCGACACCCCGTCGAGCTCGCGTACCCGGGCGGCGAGCGTCGCGGCCGGGACGCGCCGCCTCAGCGCGGCCGCCGAGACGTACGCGGCCTCCCGCTCCCACGTCCCCTCGGGCGCCGGCGGCTCCCCCAGCACCTCGGCCAGCTCGCCGGGCGTCATGTGGACGGCCTCAGATGAGGGCGTGCGGCTCGGCGGAGCCGTACTCGACCAGGAGGGCGGCGCCCAGCAACCAGCGGTCCTCGTCGCGTACGCGCACGTAACCGAACCGGTCGGCCGAGAACACCTTGATCCCGTCGGTGCGGCACTGCCGCATGAGCACCTCGTCCCACCCGTCGGTGAGATCGGCGAACCGCAGCTCGCGCAGCGTGTTCCTGCGCGCGAGCAGGGTCGCGCCGGCGATCTCGGGAAGGTAGGAGTATTCGGCGTCCGGCTGCTTGAGCAGCGTGGCCTGCGGCTTGCGCAGGTGGGCGTAGTAGGCGGCCTTGCCGGCGATGTCGGCGGTGCTGAACAGGAACGCCCGCCGCAGGTCGGACAGGTAGTGGGCGCCGTAGACGTCGCGCGGGTCCATGACCGCCACCAGGTCGGCCTCGCACAGGTCGATGCCGGCGTTGAGCATCGCGCCCTCGGTCGTCGACGGCTGCGGCCTGCGGTAGATCACGTCCACGTCGGGCAGCACGTCGCGGGCCCGCAGCTCGGCCTCCGGCGGCCCGATGACGATGAGCTGGTCGACGCCCGACTGCTTGGCGACCTGCGCCAGCGCGTGCTCCATCAGGTAGGGGTCGAGGATGGGCAGCAGGACGGAGGTGCTGAGCGTGGCGCGGGCGCTGGGCAGGCCGATCGCGTCGAGCAGCTCGTCGATCCGCTCGGTCATCGTGCCCATCTGGTACGCCCTGCGCAGCGCCACGTGCGCCCGCCGCGCGTCGGGCTCGGTGCCGATGGGCGTGCCGCAGGCGGCGATCTCGGCCAGCCGCCACTGGGGCGTGCCCGGCGGGCAGTCGGCCGCGGCCGGCCAGCGGTAGGAGGTCAGCACGTCGGGGTAGGCCAGGTGGCCGGGCAGGAGCTGGTCGAGCGTGAGCACCCGGTCGATGCGCCCGCCCGCCAGCGGCAGCGGGTTGTGCACCCGGGGCTGCACCCCGAACTGCAGCCGCGGCCACGCCACGGTCAGGTCGGTCGTGAAGCGGTGCTCGAACAGCTCGGCCGCCGCAGCGTAGGCGGCCACGTCGCCCCCCGTGTGCCAGAAGACCGTGCGGATGCCGCGCTCGGCGCACCAGGCCAGCAGCGCCTTGAGGCCGCCGCCGGGCTCCCCGGTGATCTCCTCCGCCCAGGGGCCCTGCGTGACGGACTCGACCACGAGCAGGTGAGGCACCTCCAGCGGGAGCACCCTGGCGAAGTCGCGCGGCGTGAAGCCGGTCGTCTGCCGCCACTCGTAACGCAGCAGCGCCTCGGCGTGCGGGTCGGCGATCACCGCCGCCGTCAGGTGGGGCCGCGTGTTGGGGCCGGTCGGCACCCGGAACGGCTTGAGCTTGAACGAGGCGCCGCCGAGCGTCCTGGTGGTGCTGGTGGCCTGGAACGCCGCTCCAGGGCGCTCGTCCTTGGCCTTGCCCGCGCCGGCGACGGGCTTGCGCTTGGGCGCGGACGGCCGCTTGACCGGCTTGGCGGCGCCCCTGAGGCCCTTGGCCAGCCGCATGGGGTTGTTCTTGCCGCTCTTGATGGCGTCGCCGAGCCGGTTCCATCGCGCGACCTTGATCGAGGACAGCTTCCAATTGGCCACCTCGGCCTGGAAGCGCTGCTCGGCCAGCTCCTTGCGCAGCTTGTCGGCCGCCGCCCGCTCGGCCTCCAGCCGTTCCTCGGCCGCGCCCAGCTGCTCGGCCAGCGCCCTGGCCTCCTCGGCGCTCTGCTCGGCCGCCGCCAGCTTGGCCTGGGCGGCGTCCAGCAGCCTCGCCAGCTCGGCGGCGCGCTCGGCCTGCGCCACGGCATCCCGCAACGCCCTCCGCGTGCTTTCCAGCTCAGTAGACAACTGGCCCTCCGCTCTCTCGGCCCGGCAAAGGATACTCTTTTGCAGGAAGCGTCTCGAAGGGATGAGATCCGGTGCAGTTCAACGTGCGGCCCTACGTATGCGGCGCTCTCGGCCGGATCGACACCGCCATGCTCGGCAAGCTGGCCGCCGCGGGCCCGAAGGTCCGGCCGGCGCTCCAGACGGGCGAGGCCGCACTGTTCAGCTCCACGCCGCTGCCGCCCTACCACCGCGCCGGCGGGGCGTTCGCGTTCTCCTGGGGCGAGCGCAAGCCCGCCGGGCCAGACGACTGGATGGCGGTAGCGGAGACGTACGAGACACCGGGCCTGATCGGCGACGGCCACCGGGTGACGCTCCACACGGGGGCCCTGGGGCTGGTCGACGTCTACTACGTGCGCCACGGCGACGCGGTCTACTTCTCGTCCCTCATCCAGCCGCTGCTCAGCCTGGTGCCGATCGAGATCGACTGGGCGGCGTGGGCCTCGATCATCCAGGCGACGTTCCCGATGGGCGAGGCGACCCCGTACACCGAGGTCAAGCGCCTGCCGGGATCGAGCGCGCTGGTGTTCGAGCACGACAGGCCGATGATCGAGCGCAGGCTGCCGCGCTGGCTGCGCACCGAGCCCTACGAGGCGTGGATCAGCCCTCACGAGATCGTGGAGCTGCTGCACGACGTGTACGCCGGCTACGAAGGGCGCAAGCTGCTCGTGCCGGTCAGCGGCGGTTACGACTCGCGCCTGCTGGCGAGCGTGGCCCAGGCCCGCGGGGCCGACGTCGAGTCGTGGACCACCAGCCCCGACGACGGCACCGACACCGACATCGCGTTCGCCCAGTCGATCACCAGGGAGCTGGGCATCCCGCACCGGATGATCACTCAGGACGCCGCCGACTATCCCGCCGACGCGGCCGACGTGGCCCGCAGGCTCGAATATCTGACGCCCCACCACGCCTGGTACGCCCCCTTCGCCAAGGAGGTGCACGGCTCCGGCCGCATGCTGATCGACGGCCTGGCGGGCGGGCCGCTGCTGAAGAACTTCATGGTCAGCGGGGCCGCCCTGGAGGCCAGGACCCAGGCCGAGCGCTCGGCCGCCGTGCTGAGGTCGCTGTCGCTGGGCGCGCCGTCGCAGCCGTTCCTGTCCAAGGCGGCGGCGGAGTGGATGGAGGAGACCGTCCGCGAGCAGTTCCTGGCGGCCACGTCCATGCTCCACGGGCACCGGGCCGAGCTGCCGCTGTCGGTGCTGCACACCAGGACCGTGCGGGGCATCGCGCGCTCGGTGGTCAACCTGGTGGGCCCTGAGGCGTCGTTCGCGGCGCCGTTCATCCATCCGGGTTTCTTCGACGCGGCGCTCTCTGTCGGCGTGGCCCGTAAGGACAAGGGCCGCTTCTACCGCGAGGTGTTGTACGCGGCCAATCCGCGGGTCGCCGCGCTGCCGTCGACCAACGTCGTCAAGCAGCCGCTGCGGCGGGTGCCGCTGCGGTCGACGGCCGTTCCTGCCCGAAATTATTCGCACCGGATGCTGGAGACCCTGGTGAGCCGGGTCCCGAGCCTGCTGTCGGATGAGCTGCACGAGGTGGTCGCGGGTGGCCCTGACGCGCTGACCAGGTTCAACGGGTGGAACGATCGTTTCTGGGTGCGTGGTTTGGTGCTTTTCGGGCTCTGGCTGAGCGACTTCGAGAACGACCTCTCGGACGTCGCTCCACCTTTTTAGTGAACTCTGGGTAACAGGGTGATTACATACAGATCGCTCGGGTATCAACCCGGCACAGCAGAAGCGGGTTCCGGAAAGCCAACGGGCTGGTAGTGTTCGGCCCGTAAGCGCCGCACAAACGGGCACCAGATCACAAATCCGGTCTCGTTCATGGGCATGGAGTTCGCAGGGATGACGACTCCAGGCGGCGCGGTCACCAGATAAGAACGCCGGGGTAACCGGTGACTTCGTCCTGCCCACATCTCTTCCTGTGAGCGACATATGATCAACGCATCCCCAACACCGGAGCCGATCTCCGAGGCGTTCGTCTCGGAGGATCCGGGCTGGTACAAGCGGGCGGTGTTCTACGAGGTCCTCGTCCGGGGGTTCAATGACTCCAACGGCGACGGCACCGGCGACCTGCGCGGTCTCATCGAGAAGCTCGGCTATCTCGAGTGGCTTGGCGTGGACTGCCTGTGGCTGCTGCCGCTGTACGAGTCGCCGCTGCGCGACGGCGGTTACGATATTTCGGACTATATGAAGATCCTGCCGGACTTCGGCGATCTGGGCGATTTCGTCCAGCTGATCGAGCGGGCGCACGAGCGCGGCCTGCGGATCATCACCGACCTCGTGATGAACCACACGAGCGATCGGCACCCCTGGTTCCAGGCGTCCCGGCACGATCCCGAGGGGCCGTACGGCGACTTCTACGTGTGGTCCGACCACCCCGGCGCCTATCCGGACGCGCCGATCATCTTCGTCGGCGCCGAGGAGTCCAACTGGACCTACGACCCGGTGCGCAAGCAGTACTACTGGCACCGGTTCTTCCACCACCAGCCGGACCTCAACTATGACAACCCTGCCGTGCAGGAGGCGATGCTGGAGGTGCTGCGGTTCTGGCTCGACCTCGGCATCGACGGGTTCCGGCTGGACGCGGTCCCCTACCTGTTCGAGCGCGAGGGCACGGCCTGCGCCGGGCTGCCGGAGACGCACGCCTACCTGAAGAAGATCCGCGCTGAGGTCGACCGGCTCTACCCCGACCGGGTGCTGCTGGCCGAGGCCAACGGCTGGCCCGAGGACGTCGTCGAATACTTCGGCGACCCCACCACGGGCGGCGACGAGTGCCACATGGCCTTCCACTTCCCGCTGATGCCGCGCATCTACATGGCGGTGAAGAAGGAGACCCGCGAGCCGATCTCCGAGATCATGTCGCGCACGCCGAAGCTTCCCGAGACGGCCCAGTGGGGCATCTTCCTGCGCAACCACGACGAGCTCACGCTCGAGACGGTGACCGAGGAAGAACGCGACTACATGCACAACGAATATGCCAAGGACCCGCGCATGCGGGCCTACCTCGGCATCCGGCGCCGGCTCGCCCCGCTGCTCGAGAACGACAGGGACCGGATCGAGCTGTTCACGGCGCTGCTGCTGAGCCTGCCGGGCTCGCCGGTCATCTACTACGGCGACGAGATCGGCATGGGCGACAACATCTGGCTGGAGGACCGCGACTCGGTCCGTACGCCGATGCAGTGGAGCCCCGACCGCAACGCCGGGTTCTCCAACGCCGACCCCGGACGCCTCTACCTGCCCGCGGTCATGGACCCGATCTACGGCTTCCAGGCGGTCAACGTGGAGGCCCAGCAGCGCCATGAGGGCTCACTGCTGCACTTCACCCGCAAGATGCTGGAGATCCGGCGCAGGCACCCGGTGTTCGGCGTCGGGGCGTACACCGAAATGTGGTCGTCGAACCCCTCGGTGCTCACCTACGTGCGCGAGGACCGCGACGACGCGATGTTGTGCGTCAACAACCTGTCGAAGTTCCCGCAACCGGTCGAGCTCGACCTGCGCCGTTTCGAGGGCATGATCCCCGTCGAGGCGCGCGGCGGGGTGCGGTTCCCGCCGATCGGCGAGCTGCCCTACCTGCTCACGCTGCCGGGGCACGGGTTCTACTGGTTCGCGCTGAAGCGGGAGGAGTCCGCGCGGGCGGGCTCGGTGAGCGGGCCCGTCAGCGCGCGGTGACGGGCACCTGGGCGCGGGCCGCGCGGCGGGCCGGGATCAGCGCGACCGCGAGGGCCGCGCCCACGGCGATCACCACGGCGACGGCCAGCGTCAGCGGCGAGGGCGGCCGCCCGATGCCGGCCCCCACGCCGCTGGTGTGGCCCTGCAGGTCGATCAGCCCCGTGACGACGGAGGCGCCCGCGGCGGCGCCCGCGCCGACGCCGAGCACGACCAGCAGCCCGGTGCCGGTCACGAGCGTGGCCATGACCTGCCGGGGCGTCAGGCCCATGGCCTTCAGCACGGCCAGGTCGAAGGCGTGGTCACGCAGGCCGAGCGCGCTCGCGGTGAGCAGGTTGGCCAGGCCGATCAGGGCCAGCACGGCGCTCAGCGCCACGATCACGGCCCTGATGATCGACAGGCGGTCCGCCGGGTTGACCGCGGCCTGCACGTCCAGGCCCTCGGCCGACGCGGCCAGCAGCCGGGCGCGCACCTCCGCCCGGTCGGCGCCCGGCCTGAGCGCGAGCGCGTAGTATTCCGGCGGCACGGAGTCCTTGGCGGCCAGGCTGTCCAGCCCCACCGAGAGCACCACGCCGTCCTGGTCGGGCTCGACGGTCCTGCCGACGATCCTGACGATCAGCGGCGAACCGCCCACGGTCAGCCGCACCCGGTCGCCGATCTTGATCCCGAGCAGGTCGAGCAGACCCTGCCCGGCCACGGCCTCGCCCTGACGGGCATACCTGCGTCCCTCGACCACGGGAAACGGGTAGGGCTCCGTGGAGCTGCCGACGGCCCGCACCCGCAGCGAGCGGGCCTCCCCCGGCGCCAGGGCGTTCACGTCGGTGCCCGGATAGACGGCGGCCACGTCCCTGTCGCGCCCGGCGATGCGCCTGGCCTCGGCCGCCTCCAGCTTGCCCGGCCTGACGTACAGGCCGGCGTGCTGGCCGACCTGCTCGGGATGGCTGAGGAAGTTGTCGAGCGTGGCCCACACGCCGAGGCCGATCGTGATCATCATCATCGGCACGGCCAGCCCGAACGCCGTCAGGAACGCCGGCACGCGCCTCGTGAAGGCGTCTCTGGTGCCGAGGACGAGGGCGGGCGGGAGGCGTACGAGGAGGGCGAGCCTGGCCAGCCTGGACAGGTGGCCGCGCGGCGGCGAGGCGGGCGCCGCGGGGATCGGCGGAGTGCGGCCCCCGCGCCACGCGGGCAGCCCCACCGCGGCCAGCACCACCAGCGCGGTGCCCGCGACGATGGCCAGCACCGGCACCAGCGCCACGGAGGTCGGGCCGAGCACCGCCGCCATCACCCCCCAGCCCGCCAGCGCGCCGAGCGCGACCCCGAGCAGGCCGAGCGCGCCGTGCTCGACCACCAGCAGCAGCGTGATCTGGCCCCTGGTGAAGCCCATCGATTTGAGCGTGGCCAGGTCGCGCAGCTGGCCGAGCACCCGGCCGCCGGCCGCGTTGGCCAGCGCGAGCGCGGCCGCCACCAGCCCGACCACCCCGAACAACGCCAGCAGCATGCCGAGCAGCCGGTTGTCCAGCTCCATGGCGCCCCTGACCTCGCGCCAGGTGTAGACGCGCTGGAGCTGGTCCTCCAGCATGACGACCACGCGCTGGGAGACGACCTGCGCGGCGTCGGGATCGGCCAGGCGCAGCCCGGTCACCCACTCGCTGCGGCCCAGCATGGGCTCGATCCGGTCGAGCATCTCGGGCAGTACGTAGGCCAGGCCCGGCGTCCACTCGGGGTAGAAGCCGTGCTCGGCGGTGTCGGCGATGCCGCGTACGTACAGGGTGTGGCGCTCACCACTGAGCGCGATGATCGTGAAAGGCGCGCCGACCCGCAACCGCAGCGAGGACGCGAAGGACCGTTCGACGACCACGCCGTCCGGCTGCGCGGGGTCGAGCCAGTTGCCCTCGGCCACCAGCGGGTGCGCCACCCGCGCCGGCGTGGCCGGCATCGCGCGCAACGCCGCGGGCTCCCGCTTGCCGTCCTGGCCCACGGTCACGGGCGCCGAGCGGTACGGGCCCGCGATCTGCGTCACGCCGTCGATGGCCCCAAGAGCGACCTCGGGGCTGTCACCGGTGTAGAACCACACATGGGCGCCGTCGCTCTGGGCCGACAGGCTCCGCCACGGGTTGGTGCCGTCCTCCAGCAGGGTGGCCGCGGTGATCAGCGCGGCCACGATGCCCGCCACGGCGAGCACCGTCAGCACCGCCTGGCCCTTCCTGGCCCGCAGGTCGGCCCTGACCCACCGGCTGCCCGCCAGCGCGGTGCTCATCGGTCGCTCATCGGAGGTCGATGACCTCGCCGGCGGTGCCCGTGCGCCTGCGGGCGATGCGGCCGTCGTCGACGATCTCCCCGTCGAACAGCGCGACCACCCGGTCGGCCAGGGCGGCCACCCGGGCGTCGTGGGTGACCATGACGATGCTCTGGCCCTCCTTGTGCACCTTGCCGAGCAGGCGGAGCACGTCGCGCGTGTTGCGGCTGTCGAGGTTGCCCGTGGGCTCGTCGGCCAGCAGCAGGCTGGGCTGGTTGGCCAGCGCCCTGGCCAGCGCCACCCGCTGCTGCTCGCCGCCGGAGAGCTGGGCGGGCGCGGCGTCGGCCCTGTCGGTCAGGTCGAGCGCGCCGAGCAGGCTCTCCCTGCGCTCGCGCGCCACCTTGGGCGAGACCCCGGCCAGCAGGGCGGGCAGCTCGACGTTGTCGCCGACAGTCATGTTGGCGACGAGGTTGAAGAACTGGAAGACGAACCCGATCTTCTTGCGCCGCAGCAGCGCCCACGCGCTCTCGGAGAGGGTGTCGACGCGCTTGCCGTCGAGCCAGATCTCGCCGCTGGTCCTGGCATCGAGCCCGCCCAGCATGTGGACGAGCGTGGACTTGCCCGAGCCGGAGGGACCCATGATCGCGACGAACTCGCCCGGCTCGACCTGCAGATCCACCCCGCGCACGGCGGGCACTGGGATGGCACCATCCTGGTAAATTTTGACCAGATTGACCGTTTTCAGTACGGCGCTCATGCCAGATCCTCCTGGCAACGCTCCAGCCAGTCAAGATCCGCCTGGAGGTGGAGCATGGCGCCCTCGATGAGCAACATCGCCACCCGATCGGACGGGGACGTGCGGCTGAGGAGGTCGTTGAGGTCGCTCATGAGCGACAGATAGTGGCGGCGCTGCCTGTTGATCAGCGCCATACGGTCGGCGATGCCGGTCAGCGGGGCGAGGACGAGCTTCATGAAGAACTCGTCGCGCACCCTGGGACCCTCGGTGGGCTCGTCGACCCAGGTGGTGAGGTGCTCGCGGCCCTTGGCCGTCAGATAGTAGACCTTCTTGTTGGGCCGGTTGGACTGCTCGACGCCCACCGCCCTGACCAGGCCGTCCTTCTCCAGCCTGCCGAGCGTCACGTATATCTGGCCGATGTTGGGGGATGGATAGGCACTGCCGAAAGTCTGCTCGAGAGCTTGTTTGAGCTCGTAGCCGTGAGCCGGCTCTTTCGCCAGGAGCGCCAGCAGGTGAAGCCGCACCGCCCACCTCCCCGCTGTGTTACGCATGCGTTACGAAGATATCCGTTGACCTACAGATTACCGCTGTGCATAACATGAATGCATCTACCTAACACGTATGTAAACCCTCTGAACACACGGAGGAAACAGAGTGTTTCGCCCGCTCGCGCTCCTGCTGGCCGTGATCCTCACGGCCGGGTGCACGGTGGCGGGCGACGAAAGCGGCGGCGCGACCGGGACGGGCGGCACGGGGCCCATCACGTTCGCCACCGGACGCGACACCACGGCATACCTGCAGCCCTTGCTGGACCGCTGGAACCAGGCCCATCCGGCCGAGAAGGTGACGCTGCTGGAGCTGCCCGAGGCCGCCGACGAACAACGTGCCCAGATGGTGGCCAACCTCCAGGCCCAGAGCAGCCGTTACGACGTGCTCGGGCTCGACGTGGTGTGGACCGCCGAATTCGCGGAGAACGGCTGGATCATCCCCCTGGAGCGCGGGTTGTTCCCGCTCGACAGGCTCCTGCCGCCGGTCGTGGAGACGGCTGTCTACAAGGGCAAACTCTGGGCCGCCCCCTACACGAGCAACGCGGGGCTGCTCTACTACCGGACCGACCTGGTCGGCGAGCCGCCGAGGACGTGGGCCGAGCTTCGCGACCAAGCACGAAAGATCACGAAAAAGCATGACATAGATGGCTATGCCGGGCAGTTCCTGGCGTACGAAGGGCTCACGGTCAACTTCAGCGAGGCCGTGCAGTCAGCCGGCGGCCAGATCGTCAGCCGCGACGGCAAAGAGGTGACCCTCGACCCCGCCCAGGGCGAGACCGCCCTCGACTTCCTGCTCCAGGGGCTACGCGAGGGCTGGATCCCCGAAGAGTCGCTGAACTACAAGGAGGAGGAGTCGCGCCTGGCCTTCCAGGAGGGCAGGCTGGCCTTCGCCCGCAACTGGCCCCACGCGTACGGCCCCGCCAAGGCCGAGCTGGGCGGCAAGGTCGCGGTGACCAGGCTGCCCGGGCTCGACGGGCCGGGGTCGAGCACGCTGGGCGGCGTCAACCTGGCCATCAGCGCCTTCTCCAAACACCAGCACACCGCGCAGGAGTTCATCCGCTATTTCACGAGCCTGGAAAACGAACGCCGGGTGCTCACCGAGGGTTCGTTCCCGCCCGTGTGGACCGAGCTCTACGACGACCCTGCCTTGATCAAGCGCTTCCCCTACCTGCCGGTGCTCAAGGAGAGCATTCTCGCCGCCAGGACACGGCCGGTCAGCGCCAACTACAACCAGCTGAGCCTGGTGATCGCCAGCTCGGTCGCCAAGGCCCTCGCCAACCCTGCCACCGAGTCCGCCGACGACGTCGCGGCCTCCATGAAGTCCGAACTCGAAGAGATCATCAGAACCCAGTGAGGCAGCCATGCGAAGAAGCAGAGCAGCAGCGATCCTGGCCGGGCTCGCGGTAGCGGTCGCCGCCTGCGGCAACGCACCGACGACGACGGAGCCCACCGCCTCGGGGTCGGCGCCGGCCACCGGCGGCGACAAGACGCTCGAAGGCGTGTCGCTCGAGGTCGCCGCCAAGTGGACCGGGGCCGAGCAGAAGAACTTCGAGGAGGTGCTCAAGGCCTTTACCGACAAGACGGGAGCCAAGGTCACCTACGCCTCCACCGGCGAGGACACCGGCGCCTACCTCGGCCCCCGCATCCAGGGCGGCAACCCGCCCGACGTGGCGATCCTGCCGCAGCCCGGCCTGGTCCAGCAGTACGCCGACCAGGACGCGCTCAAGCCGCTGAACGACGCCGTCATCAAGGAGATCGACACCAACTACACCCCCTACTGGAAGGAGCTCGGCTCCGCCGACGACAAGGTGTACGGCGTGCTGATCAAGGCGGCGCACAAGTCGCTGGTCTGGTACCGCTCGCAGGCGTTCGAGGATGCGGGCGTACAGGCGCCGACCAA
This sequence comes from Nonomuraea diastatica, assembly GCF_004349015.1. NCBI lineage: Bacteria > Bacillati > Actinomycetota > Actinomycetes > Streptosporangiales > Streptosporangiaceae > Nonomuraea > Nonomuraea diastatica. Next base: position 9,632 of record NZ_SMKP01000125.1, on the reverse strand, counting down.
CTGGGACGAACTGGTCAAGGCCGCGCAGACCGTCGCCGACTCCGGCACGCCGCCGTTCTCCTTCTGCGGCGCCTCCGGCTGGACGCTGACCGACCTGTTCGAGAACGTCTACCTCTCCACCGCGGGCCCAGAGAACTACGACAAGCTCTCCAAGCACGAGATCCCGTGGACCGACCCCACCGTGGCCACCGCGCTGGAGAAGATCCAGCAGATCGTGGGCAAGAAGGAGTTCCTGGTCGACGGCGTCTCCGGCACCATGCAGACCGACTTCCCCACCTGCGTGAGCAAGGTCTACGGCACCAAGAAGGCCGCCATGGTCATCGAGGCCGACTTCGTGGCCGTCGAGGCCGACCAGTCGGGCGCCAAGGTCGGCGAGGAGGCGAAATACTTCCCGTTCCCCAAGGTCGGTGACACCGCTCCGGTCGTGCTCGGCGGCGACGTCGCGGTGGCCATGAAGGACTCCCCCGGCGCCATGGCCCTGCTGCAGTTCCTGGCCTCCAAGGAGGGCGGCGAGGTCTGGGCCAAGCTGCCCGGCTACCTGTCGCCCAACAAGAACGTCTCCCCCGACAACTACCCCGACGAGCTGACCAAGCAGCTCGGCCAGACGATCGTCTCGGCCGGTGACACCGTCCGCTACGACATGTCCGACCTGGCGCCGAGCGCGTTCGGCGGCACCGACGGCAAGGGCGAGTGGAAGGTGCTGCAGGACTTCCTGCGCGACCCGACCGACGTCAAGGGCGCCCAGGAGGCGCTCGAAGCCGAGGCCAAGAAGGCCTGGAAGTAAAGAGGTAAGGCCGTGACCGAACGGTTGGACGGCCCGCAGGGCCCGCCCGCGGAGGACGCGGGCGGTCCCTCCACCGGACCGGCTGAAACCCCCCAACGCAAGCGACGCCTCGGCCCCTCCCCGGCGGTCGCCATCGCCTTCCTCCTCCCGGCGGCGCTGCTGCTGGGCATCTGGGTGATCTATCCGATCGCCTACTCCATCTTCAGGAGCCTGTTCGACGCGACGGGCACCGGATTCGTGGGGCTGGGCAACTACACCACGATCTTCACCGACGCCGGCACCCTCACCACCATCCGCAACAACCTGATCTGGGTGGTGGTCGCGCCCATCGTGGTCACCACGATCGGCCTGATCTTCGCGGTGCTGACCGAGCGGATCAGGTGGGCCACGGCGTTCAAGCTGATCGTGTTCATGCCGATGGCCGTCTCGCTGATGGCCGCCGGCGTGATCTTCCGTCTCGTCTACGAGGAGAGCCCCGACAAGGGCCTGGCCAACGCCGTGCTCACCACGGTGCACGACACGTTCTCCTCCTCGCAGGGCTATCCGGAGGCCCGTCCGCGCGAGGGCGACGAGTCCCCGATCGCCGAACAGGGCGGCGCGGTCGTCACCAAGCAGCCCGCCCAGGCGGGTCAGCCGGTGCTGGTCCCCATCGTGGGCGTCAAGCCGGAGTTGCTGCCGGGCGACGCGCAGCCCGCCAAGGCCCCCGCCGCGGGCGACGGGCTCTCGGGCACCGTGTGGTTCGACTTCACCCCCGGAGGCGGGGGCACGAACAACGCGGTCGACGGCGCCGAGAAGGGCCTGCCCGGCATGACCGTCGAGGCGGTGCGCGACGGCCAGGTCGCCGCGACCGCGACGACGGCCGAGGACGGCTCCTTCAGGTTCGAGGGGCTGCCCGCCGGCTCCTACGTCGTACGGCTGCCCGCGTCGAACTTCGAGGCCGCCTACGGCGGGCTGAGCTGGCTCGGCCCCACCCTCATCACCCCGGCGATCATCGGCGCGTTCGTCTGGGTGTGGGCCGGCTTCGCCATGGTGCTGATCGCGGCCGGGCTGGCGGCGATCCCGCGTGACGCGCTGGAGGCGGCCCGCATCGACGGCGCGTCCGAGTGGCAGGTGTTCCGCAAGATCACGGTGCCGCTGCTCTCGCCGGTGTTGCTCGTCGTCTTCGTGACGATGATCATCAATACGCTGAAGGTGTTCGACCTGGTCTTCATCATCGCGCCGGCCTCGGTCCAGCCACAGGCGAACGTGGTCGCGCTGGAGATGTGGCGCGTGTCGTTCGGCGGCGGCAACAACCAGGGCCTGGGCAGCGCGCTGGCCATCTTCCTGCTCATCCTGGTCCTTCCCTTCATGATCATGAACATCCGCAGGTTCAGGAGGGAAGACACGTGAACGAGCCCATCGACAGGCACGGCACGCCGGTCGCCGCGCGAGCTGACAGGGAGGGCACATGACCACGGCAACGGTCACGGCGCCGACCGGAACGAAGGCGGGAGCGCCGCGCAGGGGCCTCGCGGGCAGGCTCGTCGACCGCCTCGGCGGCGGGGCGGTCCAGGTCGTGATGGTGCTGCTCGGCCTCTTCTGGCTGGTGCCGACGCTGGGCCTGCTCGTCGTCTCCATGCGGACGTCGGAGGTCAACAACGCCGAGGGCTGGTGGACGATCTTCACCAAGCCGGCCGAGCTGACCCTCCAGAACTACGCCAACCTGCTGGGCAGCGGCTTCTCGGCGTCCTTCTGGAACACGGTGCTGATCACGGTGCCGGCCACGGTCCTGGTGATCGGCATCGCGGCGATGGCGGCGTACGCGTTCGCGTGGATGGACTTCCGCGGCCGCGACGCCGCGTTCCTCGTCGTCGTCGGGCTGCTGATCGTGCCGATCCAGATCGCGTTGATCCCCGTCGCCTCCCTCTACGGCGCCGCCGACATGTTCGGCTCGATCGTCGGCGTGGTGCTGTTCCACGTGGCGTTCGGGCTACCGTTCGCGATCTTCCTGCTCCGCAACTTCTTCGTCGGCATCCCCAGCTCGCTGCTGGAGGCGGCGCGGATGGACGGCGCGTCGGAGTGGAAGATCTTCGCGTCGGTGGTCTTCCCGCTGGGCAAGCCGGCTATCGCCTCGCTGGGCATCTTCCAGTTCCTGTGGGTGTGGAACGACATGCTCATCGCGCTGGTCTTCGCCGAGACCGGGAACCAGCCGATGACCAAATATCTGCAGTCGCAGATGCGGCAGTTCGGGTCGAACGTCGACATCCTCTCGTCCGGCGCGTTCCTGTCGCTGATCATCCCGCTGGTGCTGTTCTTCGCGTTCCAGCGGTACTTCGTCCAGGGCATGATGGCCGGCTCGGTCAAGTGACCTCGCGGGTGCCCGCCTTCCGAGGGGGGAGGCGGGCACCGTGATCATTCCGGTACGGCCGGCGACCGCGTTTTGCCCGCAAGCCGTACCAGACATGGCTAAGCTTCACGGCCATGGCTGGTCGTCCCCTTCATGAAGTCGTCGAAGCCGGATGGGCGCGGGCGCTTGAGCCCGTCGCCGCGCAGATCTCCCAGATGGGCGAGTTCCTGCGCAGGGAAATCGCGGAGGGCCGACACTATCTCCCGGCCGGCGCGCACGTGCTGCGTGCTTTCAGTCAGCCCTTCGACGACGTCAAGGTGCTGATCGTCGGCCAGGACCCCTACCCCACGCCCGGCCACCCCGTCGGGTTGTCGTTCTCGGTCGCGCCCGACGTGCGGCCGCTGCCGGGCAGCCTGGTCAACATCTACAAGGAGATGGAGAGCGACCTCGGCCTCCCCCGGCCGGCCAACGGCGACCTCACGCCGTGGGCCGAGCAGGGCGTGCTGCTCCTCAACAGGGTGCTGACCGTGATGCCCGGCAAGCCCGCCTCCCACCGGGGCAAGGGCTGGGAGCAGGTCACCGAGCAGGCCATCCGCGCCCTCGTCGCGCGCGACAAGCCGATGGTCGCCATCCTGTGGGGCCGCGACGCGCGCAACCTGGCGCCCATGCTCGGCGACGTGCCGCGCGTCGAGTCCGCCCACCCGTCGCCCCTGTCGGCCCGCAGCGGTTTCTTCGGCTCGCGGCCGTTCAGCCGCGCCAACGAGTCGCTGGTTCAGCAAGGTGCGGCCCCCGTGGAGTGGAAGCTCCCCTAACATCATCGCCATGAGTGATGAACCGAAGTTCCTGCGTCTCACGGTCGAGCTGACCGTCGAGGTGCTCGATGTGGACGCATTGCAGGCGGCGGCGCTGGCCGAGATCCGGCACCCCGACGCCGATCTCACCGAGGAGGAGCGCACCGAGCAGGCCGAGCTCGTCACCTCCGACGACTCCGGCGCCTCCGCGCTGCAGTGGCTCATCGAACCCGACCACGTGCTGCAGCTCGTCGACCACATCACCGAGATCGAGCCGCGCGAGGCCGTGCTCGGCGTGGAGCCGTCCGAGGGGCCCAGCGAGGAAGAGGAAGAAGAGCACGGCCACGGGTGACGGTCGGCGGCATGGTCAGCGGCGGCCACGGCGTTCGACGGCGTCGTGGCTCTTCGCGAAGCCACCGCTAGGATCGAGGCCTCCAAGCTCAGGCGCCGCCGGCAGGGCCGGCGGGGCCGAAGCGCGGAGGAACGGGAGCGGCTGGAGCGGCTCCTGACCAGGTCCGTCGGAAAGCCCGGGTGCACCGCAGGAGGCACGCAGTGATCGTCGCATTCTCCATCACGCCGCTGGGCGTCGGCGAAGGGGTCGCCGAGCCCGTCGCCCGCGCCGTCCAGGTGGTGCGCTCCAGCGGGCTGCCCAACCGCACCGACGCCATGTTCACCACGATCGAGGGCGAGTGGGACGACGTGATGGACGTCGTCAAGCGGGCGGTGGACGCGGTGGCGGAGGTCGCTCCCCGCGTGAGCCTGGTGCTGAAGGCCGACCTCAGAGAGGGCGTCACGGACGGCATGACGTCGAAACTGGAGTCCTTGGAACACCACCTCTCCTGATCTCGTCGGGGGCGGCGGCGGAAGCATTCGCCTCTGGCGCCGGCGCCCCGCCGCGGCCCTCAGCCCGGCGCATCACCCAGCGGGTTCTGGACATTCGGCACACCCGCCAGACCTGGACGTCGCGATCGCTCCATAGGTACGGCTGCACTCCTGTTCTGGCCTGGTAACTGACGGCTTTCGGTTGCTCGCGGTCTGCCCCGGGCGAAGGATGGGCCATGGATGAGGACCATGGTTCCTCCGAGCGCTTCACCGTCTCGATCGGGCTGCACGAGACCTCGTCGTGGCGCGCGCGGCTGGCGAACTCGATGGCGTCTCCCGCAGGGCTGCTGCACCGCCAGGTGGAGGACGCCTGGGAGACGACGCAGGGCATGACGAGCATACGAACGAGAAGTCCCGTCAGCAGAGCAGAGCTGAACGGCTTACCGTGACTTTCCGGTCGGGTGTGTCAAACGCCCCCGCTACTCCGTCGCCGACGACAAGACGGCTTTTGCCGCTCGGTCAATGCGGGCGGCCGCGCCGACCGGGTCGGGTGCGCCGAGGTCCAGCCAGGTCATGATGGCTTCGACGGTGACCGTCAGACAGAGCTGCGCGGCCCATGTCGCCCAGAGCGGATCGTTGACGACCTCGGCGAGGTTGCGGCGCACCTCCTCCGCCATGCCCGCGCGCAGCTCGTCGATCTCGGATCGGAACCGCGGCTCTCGCGCGGCCTGGTGGAAGAGCAGCCTGAACGCGCCGGGATCGGCGGCGGCCCAGCGCGCCATCTCCTGGACGCTGCCCTCGGTGAGCTCGTCGCCGACGGCCTCAGCCAGGTGGGCGGCGGCCCGCTGCAGCGCCGCGCGGTACAGGTCGTCCTTTGACTCGAAGTGCCGGTAAAGAATCATGCGGCTGACGCCGGCGGCCGCGGCGATGTCGTCCAGGCTCGTCCCGGCCAGGCCGGCCCTGGCGAATATCGGGGTGGCGGTGGCGAGGATCTGCTCGCGCCGCTCGGCCCGCGCCAGCCTTGGGGAATCGGAGGTGCTCATCGGCCTGCCCTCTTGTTGCATTCGTGTATATATTTCAAGTGTATACGCTTACGTAACAAAGGAGCCAGGCATGCCAGCAGCCGCCCGCGACGCGCATCTTGACGAAAGCCCTCGGTTCCCGGACGACTTCCTCTGGGGCGCGTCCACCGCCGGTTTCCTCATGGACGGCGCGCCGCTCGCCGACGGCGCCGGACCCTCGATCCAGCACACCTTCGCCGGCACTCCCGGCAACGGCTACCCGGCCATGGCGCTGGAGCGAGGCATCGAGCACTACCGGCGCTTCAAGGAGGACGTGGGCCTGGCCCGGGAGATCGGCCTGCAGTCCCTCCGCTTCTCGCTCTCCTGGCCGCGCGTTCTCCCCGAGGGCACGGGGACGCTCAACCGGCGAGCCCTCGACCACTACGACGCCTACGTCGACACCCTCCTGGAAGCGGGGATCACACCCTTCCCCTACCTGTACTACTGGGACCTTCCGGCTGCCCTGCAGGATCGCGGCGGTTGGGCGAACCGTGACTGCGCCGGCTGGTTCGCCGACTACGCGGCCATCATGTACGACCGGCTGGGCGACCGTGTCACCCGCTGGCTCACCGTCTGCGAGCCATGGTCGATCGTCCACCTGGGTCACGTGATCGGCGAGGACGGGCCGGGCGTCCGGGACCTGCGTACCGCGCTGCGCGCCGGTCATCACCTGCTGCTCGGGCACGGCCTGGCGGTGCAGGCGTTCAGGGCGAGCCGCGCCCGCGGCGAGATCGGCCTCAGCACCGTGATGACCGACATCCGGCCGGCCTCAGCAAGCCTGCCCGACCGTGACGCGGCCCGCCGCGCCGACGGCTACTTCAATCGGCTCTTCCTCGACCCCGTCCTGCTCGGCTCCTACCCCGGCGACCTGCCCGAACGCCTACGGCACGACTGGCCGCCGGTCGCCGACGGCGACCTCGCCATCACCTCCACCCCGATCGACTTCCTCGGCGTCGTCTACTACCTCCGCCTGGCCGTCACCGGCTCGGCGCCACCCGAGGCACCTCCAGAGGCGACCTTCGACGACTTCGACCAGCTCGGGATCGCCGAGCTGGCGGCGATCGAGCGTCAGGAGACCGTCCTGGCCGAACTGCTGGACGTGCACGTTACCGAGCCCGCAGGACCCGTCACCGCGCTGGGCTGGGAGATCGCCCCGGACGGCCTGAAGAACGCCCTGTGCACACTCCGCGACCGATACGGCGACCTGCCCCTCTACGTGGCCGAGAACGGCGCAGCCTTCCCTGACACCGTCATCGCCGACGGTGCCGTCGACGACCCCGCCCGGCGCGCGTACATCCGTGACCACCTGCGGGCCGCGCACGAGGCGCTGCGCGCCGGCGTCGACCTGCGCGGCTGGAGCGTCTGGTCGCTGCTCGACGACCCCGTGAACCGTTTCGGGCTGATCCACGTCGATCACGACAGCGGCAGGCGGACCGTCAAGTCCTCGGGGCGCTGGTACCGCGACGTCATCGCGGCCAACGCACTCGTTCCCACGCCATGAGCCCCCGGACGGGCTTGCAACGCATTTGGACGATCACCGGTCTGCGCCGTGCGTTCCAGGTGGAGTCATCGGTGGAGGAGACCATCGAGAAGGTCCAGGCACCACCCAGAGGCGAGCCGAGCGATCGCCTGAACAGATGACCGACCCGCCATAGGCGGGGGGAACTCCCAGAAAAGCACCTGAAGATGTTTTCCGCATACGAACTTCAGGTGTGTGCTGGGTTCCGGCTCTTCCTCTTCCTGGCGAGGGGACGGTCACAGGGATCCGATCAACGCTTCACCTGGACATTCCTGACCAACCATGCCCGCGTGCTGCCGATCATCGCGGCGGATCCCCAAGTGCGGATCCGTGACATCCCGAGCGCGTCGGCATTACCGAACGGGCCGCCCAGAGCATCGTGACCGACCTGCTGGACGCCGACTATGTGAGCGGGAGCGGGAGGGCCGCCGTAACCGCTATGCCATCGTTCCAGGCCGGCCCCTGCGTCACCCGGGCCAGAGCGCCATTCCTGCTCAAGCGCTCATCGACCTGTTCACCCGCTGCGGTGTGCCATGGGACCCCTTACGGGCCTAGCGGCAGCCAGATTCGAGATATATCTTGACTGCCGCCAAGGACGCGACATATCGTGTTGCTCGTCAACGCGATAGTACGTGTTATGGAGGTGGCGGGCAATGGAGCAAGAGCGGGTGCCGATCCTCGTGGTCGGCGGCGGATATGCGGGGCTGAGCGCGGCGGCTCTCCTGGCCTGGCGCGGAGTGCCGGTCACCTTGGTCGAACGGCACCCTGGCACCTCCATCCAGCCCAAGGCGTTCGGCGTCGGACCGCGGGCGATCGAGCTGCTCCGCCCCGTGCCGGGCATCGAGCAGGAGCTGAGCGACATCTGGGCGGGCATCGGCGAGAACCTGCGCATCGCCATCGCCAGGAATCTCGCCGACCCGGACCCTCACATGATCATGGAGGACGAGGTCGAGGAGCTGGCCTTCCTGACCGACATCACCCCCGTCGCCCTCGTGGGCGCGCCGCAGGCCGAGATCGAACGGGTGTTGCGTCACAGGGCCGAGGCGCTGGGCGCCGACCTGCGCTTCTCCACCGAGCTGGTCTCGCTCGACCAGGACGAGGACGGCGTGACAGCGCTGATCCGCGGCGAGGACGGCGAGCGCGTCGTGCGGGCGGACTACGTGGTGGCCGCCGACGGCTATCGCAGCCCCGTGCGCCGGATGCTCGGCGTGCCCACCTCGGGCAAGGGCACTCTCGGCAACATGTGCTCGATCATGTTCGACGCCGACCTGACCGGGCTCGTCGAGGATCGTATGGTCACGCTCTGGTATCTGCAGAACGACGTCTTCACCGGCGCCATCGTGACCGGCACCGGCGTGGGGGCGCACGTGCTGGGCGTCAACCACGCCGACGGCGAGAGCGCGGCCGACTTCACCGACGAGCGCTGCGCCGAGCTGGTGCGGATCGCGACCGGCCGGCCGGACCTGGACGTGCGCATCCTGGACACGACGACGTTCGCCCTGGCGCACGTGGTCGCCGACACCTATCGGGCCGGCCGGGTGTTCCTCGCCGGCGACGCGGCCCACACCATGCCGCCCACGGGCGGGCAGGGCGGCAGCACGGCGCTCCAGGACGGCTGCGACCTGGCCTGGCGGCTGTGGCTCGTCATCACGGGCCAGGCAGGCCCGGCCTTCCTCGACACGTATGACGCCGAACGCCGCCCCATCGGCACCATGACGGCCGACGCCCAGCTCGCCAACCTGGGCGTCCGCATGCCTCCCGGCGCCCGTGACGGCTACCCGGAGCCCCTCATGGACCCCGCGGCCGGGCTCATCGGACACCGCTACCACTCCACGGCGATCCTGAACGAACCCGGCGACGACGGCTCGATCCTGGAGGACCCCCGCGTGCCGCACGGGCGCCCCGGCAGCCGGGCCCCACACGTGGTGCTCGACTGGCAGGGGCAGCGCATCTCCACCATCGACCTGTTCGGCTCCGGCTTCGTGCTGCTGGCCGCCAAGGAGGGGGGCCAGGCCTGGGTGGAGGCCGGCCGCCAGGTCAAGGAACGGCTCGGCGTGCAGCTCACGCGGCTGCTCGTCGATGCCGAGCTCATGGACGTGAAGGGACGGTTCCAGGAGGTGTACGGCGTCAACAGGGGCGGCGCCGTGCTGGTCCGGCCCGACGGATATGTGGCCTGGCGCTCGCCCGACCCCGTCGAGGACCCGGCGGCCACCCTGGAGAGGGTCATGAGGCAGATCCTCAGCCGCTGACCCACCACAGCCAGGTCACCCGGCAAGGGTGTGTCACGCGGCGAGGGTGGAGGACGGAGGGTGCATGCTCGCCAGGGAGG
>NZ_SMKP01000124.1:0-31259 GCF_004349015.1 Nonomuraea diastatica | reverse complement strand
ACCCCACCTACGGCCTGCCCAAACGCAAGCACCGCCTGGCCACCGCACCGGACACGATCGCCGAGAAGGTAGGCCGCGTAGCCGCCTCGTAGAGCGCGGCCCGCGCGGACAACACCGCCACTGATCGATGTCTCGGGCCGTCGCCGACCTGCTCGCCCGGCCGTCCCTCGGCGCCACGCACGGTCACGTCGCGCCCGGGGAGACCAGCCCGGTCTCGTAGGCGAGCACGACGGCCTGCGCCCGGTCCCTGAGCCCGAGCTTGTCCAGGATGCGGGCCACGTGGGTCTTCACCGTCGCAGGGCTGAGGTTCAGCCGTTCGCGCAGGCCGATCAGCCCGCGCCCGCCCGAGTGCGACGGGCCGTGCCGCGTGCTGCCGGTGTCGGTGACCTCGATCTCCAGCCGGTCGCCCTCGTGGCGGATCGAGACGGACGCCGCCGCGCCCGCCGCGTGCTTGATCGTGTTCGTCAGGGCCTCCTGGACGACGCGGTAGGCGGCCAGATCGACCCCGGCGGGCAGCGGGCCGGGCGGCAACGACAGCTCGACGCCGACCCGGATCCCGGCGGTCCGGACCCGGGTGATCAGCGCGTCGAGTTGATCGAGCCTGGGCTGCGGCGCGAGCCCGCCCTGCGGACCGGGCGGCCCTTTCTCCGTGACCTCGTTCTTCATGGACCCGTGCCTCATGGCCTCGTTCTCGGTGGACAGCAGGCCCATGACGTGACGGAGTTCGGACATGGCTGCCCGGCCGCCCGCTTCGATCGCGAGCAGCGCCCGCTTCGACTCCGCGGGCTCCGCGTCCATCACCTTGCGCGCCGCCCCGGCCTGGATCACCATCACGCTCATGTTGTGGGTCACGATGTCGTGAAGTTCGGCGGCGATCCTGGCTCGCTCCTCGTCGACGGCTGCGCGCATGGCCTGCGCCTGGGCCCGCTGGTCACCCGCACCCCATCGACCTCGCGCAGGTCGACGTGGATGCGCGGCGCCCCGTAAGGCGCCTCAGATGCCTGGTGGTGCCGGCGGATCCGCTCGGTCAGCACCTGGTCTAGCCGAGCCCGCTCCGATGGGCCGCGACGCTGCCGGGCCGCCCAGGCGGCTGATCGGTGTGGTCTTCACATCGGGCTCGCCCGATCTGTGACATGGCGCACATTATGCGACCGAGCTGTCACAAACGATCGGGTCGCCGTCGTCTCGTATTCGTCCGTGTTCAACACCACGAGTGAGGACGATTCATGGAATCCCGATTTAACCTGTTGGACAGCACGACTGCCGCGAAGTTTGTCAAGCGGTTCTACAACGCTTCGTTAGCCCTGGACCAGTCGACGCTGCCGAAGCCTCTGCGGGAACTGGTCGAACTGCGTGTCAGCCAGATCAACGGCTGCGGCTTCTGCACCGACCTCCACACCAAGGAGGCCGCGGCGGCTGGTGAGTCATCGGTCCGGCTCAACCTGGTCGCTGCCTGGCGCGAGTCGACCGTGTTCACGGAGGCCGAGCGGGCGGCCCTGGCGCTCGCAGAGGAGGGAACCCGGCTCGGCGACGCTCACCGGGGTGTATCCGACGAGACCTGGACCGAGGCGCGCAAGCACTACGACGACGACCAGATCGGTGCGCTGGTGTGCGTGGTTGCCATGATCAACGCTTCCACGCGGATGAATGTCATCGTGCGCAACCCTGGGGGTTCCTACGAGCCCGGCATGTTCGCCGCGCTGATTCAGGACTGATCGGAGATTATGAGCCCCGGCCCGGCCATGGTCGTTCGATCCGGGCCGGGCCCAGGGCGCCTCGAGGTCGATACGCGCGGCCGTGCCATCGTGGACGAACACCTGCGCCGCCTCACCGACGCACGAATCTTCGCCGTCGGCTACTACGCAGCCTAAAAGTCGTCAACTTCAGCCCAAGCCGCACACCTGGCCCTACTTCCAGCGCGGGGTCACCCTCGGACATAACGACGCAGTCAGCCAGCTCGCACACCGACGACACCGCCCGACGGTCCTACCTCGCCGTACGCACCGCACCGTGATCAAGGAGATGGCTACGCACAGCGCGATGGCCAGCACCCGCGCCCGCATCGCCACCTTAGCGATCTCGATTCCGCCCAGTGCAATCCGACGTCAATTCACTGGACGTCACATGGAGGCCAAGCAATGGATCTGCACCTGACTAACAAGATCGCCGTCGTCACCGGCGCCAGCCGGGGTATCGGCCTCGCGATCGCCCGCGCATTGGCCGCAGAAGGCGTCACGGTGATCGGGGCCGCCCGAACGCCCACAGCCGAACTGACCCGCAACAGCGCCGACGCCATCGCCATCGACCTATCGACCCCGACCGGACCCGGGCAGCTCGTCCAGTCCGTCCTCGCCCGCCACGGCGATATCGACATCCTGGTCAACAACGTCGGCGGCGGCGATCCGGCCGACCTGCGCGGCTTCAACGACTACGACGACGCCGTGTGGCAGCGGACGTTCGACCTCAACCTCTTCGCCGCGGTCCGCGCCTGCCGTGCGGCCTTGCCGAGTCTGCTGCGACGCCGGGGAGTGATCATCAACATCTCCTCGGCCGGCGCACGCCTGCCACACCTCGGCCCAGTCCCTTACAACGCCGCCAAGGCGGCACTCAACGCGTTCGGCAAGGCCCTCGCCGAGGAGTACGCCGACCGCGGCGTCCGGGCCGTCACCGTCTCCCCGGCCGGCACCCGAACCGAGCTCTGGACCGAACCCGGCGGCTTCGGAGCAACCCTCGCCGCTGCCCAGGGCATGACCCACGAAGAACTGCTCACGAACGCCGCGACAGCGGCAGGCATCAGTTCCGGGGAACTCATCGAGCCCGACCACGTGGCATCCATGGTGACGTACCTGGCATCGCCGTTGGCAAGCAGTGCTACCGGGAACAACTACCTCGTCGACGGTGGCGCGGTGAAAACAGTCTGACCGGCAATCAGCCTTTTCCATGCGCCCCAGCAGACAGGAGATTGACCGTGTACGACAAAAGCGTTGCTCTCAAGATGATGCAGGTAAGGCCGAGATCATGACTGTGCGTCTGGACGCGCCCGACAGTAACGGCGTCAGAGCGACGAACTGGCTCGTGGTGGTGCTGTGCTTCCTCCCGATCGTCATGGACGGGTTCGACGCGACGTCGCTGTCGCTGGCGGTCCCCGCCCTCGCCGAGGGCTGGGGGCTGGCGCCGGCGGCCTTCACGGTTCCACTGGTGGCGACGAGCGTCGGCGTGTTCGCCGGCTACCTGGGGTCCGGATGGCTGGCGCAGCGCTTCGGCCGTCGCCGATTGCTGATCGGCAGCGTCGGGCTGTTCTCCCTCGGCACGATGATCACCGCCGTCGTCCTCCCCGCGCACTCGATCGAGGCGCTGGGGGTCGTTCGCCTGGTGACCGGGCTGGGGTTCGGCGGGGCGCTCCCGTCCGCGGTGGCGGTCGCGACGGACTTCAGCTCGAACCGGCGACGTGACGTCGTGTCCCTGCTGGTGGCGCTCGGGATCGCGGCGGGTGCCACCGCGGCGGGCTTCGTCTACCTACCGCTGATCGCCTCGTTCGGCGTGACCGGACTGTTCTGGCTGGCCGGAGCAGCCTCCGCGGTGCTGGTGCTCCCCATGGCGGTGCTCCTGCCGCCGGAACCGGCCGCCCAACAGGACGCCGGCGGAGCCCCGCGCGGCGAGCGCGTCGGGCAGCTGTTCGCCCGCGGCGTGCGGATCAACACGCTCCTGCTCTGGTTGTACGCATCCCTCGTGTTCATGGTGTCCACCGCGCTGTCGACGTGGGCGCCCGTCCTGCTCACGGAGCTCGGGGTTTCGGCGGCCGAGGCGCCGCTGGGGCTGGCGTTCATCTACCTCGGGGCGATCGTCGGCGGGGTGGCCATGATCCCGCTCGTGGCTTGGGCCGGTATCGGCCGGATGCTGATCGCGATGCCGGTGCTCACCGCGATACTGGTGCTGGCGTCGGTCAGCCTGGAGCTCGGCGGGCTGGTGTTGCTGCTCGTGCTGTGCGGTGTCGGTGCTGCGGTCACCGCCAGCCAGAACGGCCAGCTGGCGATGGCCGTGGCGCTGTACCCGCGCGAGCAGCGGACGACCGGGATCGGGTGGTCCTCGGCCATGGGCCGGGCCGGTTCGGTCGCGGGACCGGGCGTGACCGGCGTCCTGTTGGGGCTGGGGACGCCGGCCAGCACGATCTTCTCCCTCGCCGCGGGCGCCATGGTCGTCGCGGTCGGCTGCGCCGCGCTGCTGCGGGCGAGCATGCGCAGCGGGGCCCGAGCGTTCTGACCCGCCGCGCGGCCTCCTCAGCCCGGCTCCTGGCCGATCACGGCACCTGGAACGGCGACAGCGGACGACCACGGGCTCGGGCGCTCGCGCGGCGGCCTGACCACCAAGCTGCACCTGGCCGTCGAGCAGGGCCAGAAGCCTATGTCCATCGTGATCACGGCCGGGCAGCGGGGGATTCCCCGCAGTTCGAGCCTGTCCTGAACAAGGTCCGTGTCCCGCGTCTTGGGCCGGGCAGGCCGCGCACCCGGCCAGATCGCGTGCGCGCCGACAAGGCGTACGCCTCCCGGAAGAACCGTGCTTACTTGCGGCGGCGGAGGATCCGCTGCACCATTCCGGACAAGGCCGATTAGGCCCGCAACCGCAAGAACCGTGGCTCGCTCCGTGGCGGGCCGCCGAAGTTCGACCCGCAGGACTACAAGGCTCGGCACGCGGTCGAGTGCGGTATCAACCGGCTCAAAAGGCACCGAGCCGTGGCCACGAGGTACGACAAGCTCGCGGTCCGCTACGAGGCGACCGCCCTCGTCGCGGCCATCAACGAGTGGCTGTGAGCAGCATCTTCGCGATTGGCCTGGTGGCCCTTCACCGATTCTCCGCCTCGAATGCCTGGGCGACGGCCAGGCTGTCCTCGTAGACATGGTGCCGGGTGACAAGGCCGTCTTCGACGGTGAGATGCAGAGCGAACCGCGCGCGATACGCACGCCCTGTGGGCCGGGCGGTCTGACGGATCTCGCCGAGCACGACCGCGTCGCTTTCGTCAATAAGGATCCGCTCGACCTCAGTTGCCACATACTCCGGCACGTGGTACTCCGCAAGCTCGCGATAGTGGGCGGCCGCGTCGGCACGAGTGGACCGGTGACGGATCCACGGCGTGGCCGTACGGCCGTGCTCGGCCTCCGGCCAGTCGAGCTTCCAATCGCCCTGCTCGGCATACAGCTCGGCGATGCGCTCGGGGTCGCCTTCGCCAATTCTGCGCAGCAACTCCTCAACCACCGTGCGCGTGTTCGTAGGTACGGCTATGGACATCGCTGGCCTCTCCCTCCTGGTCCGCGTCGCCGACGCGGAGAGATCACCAACCCTGCCAGCGCAGGCACGCAGAGACGATTACCTCTGAAGTAAGGCAAGCGCATCTCCGCCCACGCACAGGTCACGCGGGAGGTCCTTGACCCGGGTGGCGAACACCCCGCAGGCCGGGAACGCCTTCGCACTCTCGTCATCGGTGCTCACGTGCACCGTCCGGTGTCCGTCCTGGTCCACCTCCACCCGCATCACCGCCATGCCCTCCAGGCCCAGCAGCAGCGTCGCGTCGGAGGATGTCTCGATAGAGTTGTTCAGGTCCGTGGTCTCTTGAAGATCGGCTGCGTAGAGAACAGCCATGATCTACGAGAGCCACGGACCTCGCGCATCCGGAGATGATCACACGCGCCAGCGTCACCCACAGTGACTGCCGCCGGGTCTCGATCCGCTTACTCCCCGATCAAGCTCGAAGAGCCGCCATGGTTCGGTTAGACGTTCGGAACCTGGAGGGGCGCGACCTTGGTCACGTCGTCGGTAGCGTCCCTGGCCACCTGAGTTCAGCCACAACATCTCACCCGCCTAGCGATTCAGCCGACGTCGCGTCGGCGCAATGCGGTGAGGCCTCCCCAGAGGACGAGCGCGGTCAGCGCCAGCGTGGCCAGGACGGGCACGGGGTTGAACGGCGCTCCGGCCACGACGTTCGGGAGGTAGTGGAACGGCTCGAACGGCGTCCCGCCCCATACTCCGTACAGCGGCCCGGCGACCTGCCCGGTGACGGCGGTCCACACCCAGACCGCCCACGCGATCGGAACCGAGAACCTCGGCGTCAGCGCGTACGCCAGGAAGCAGACAGCCGTGATCAGCCATGCGCCTGGCAGACAGCTCAACGTTCCCAGCGTAACGCGGAACAGCGTGCCCGGCAGCGCGCCCATGAACAGGCCGTAGAAGTAGCCGAGCACCAGCCCTGTCACCACGAGCAGCCCGGCGGTGCCGAGGGCGGTCACGACCAGGTGACCGGCCGCCCACCGTACGCGGGTCATCGTGGTGCCCTGGGCCAGCTCGGCCCGGCCCGCACGCTCCTCGGCCCGCAGCCGCTGGACCATCACCACCGGATACAGGGACACGACATGCGCGAAGATCAGAATCCCGGCCCACAGGAAGTAGTCGATCACCTCGCCCGAGCCGCCGCCGTAGCTCAGCTGCAGAAGGCCGAAAGCCCCCGCGGGAAGCACACTGACGTCCGGGGCGATCGTGCCGACCCCGGCGGTGCCCAGCGCGAACACTCCGATGGCGATCGCCCACTTGACGAACAGGCCGCGGTGCAGCCGCCAGGACAGGCCGATCGGACCACGCAGATCCGGCGCGGCCGCCCGGCCGCGGCGTTGCGGGATCAGCCCTTCACCGAGGTCGCGGCGGTCGACCAGAACGTAGGCGATCGCGATCATGATCGCGACGATTCCGACGATGAGCGCGAGCACCCACCACCGGTCGTACCGGTACGGCTGGACAGCGTGCACCCACCCCATCGGGGAGATGTACGTCATCCACAACTGACCGCTCGCGTCGCCCGCGTACCTCAGGACGTAGGCGATCGCGAGGGTGAACAGCGCGATCGCCCTTGCCGTACGCGCGTTCTGCGCGAGCTGGGCGGCCAGGGCGGCGATCGCGCCGAACACCCAGCCAGCCGCAGTGACGCCCGCGCCGTACGTGATCGAACCCAACGGCTCCAGCCCGACCGCCATGTACGTGATCGCGGTGAGCGCGCCGGCGACCAGGGCGACCGAGCCGGCCACCAGCAGCGCGGAGGTCAGGGCGGCGAACCGGCTCACCGCTCCCGAGCGGAGCAGCTCGGTCCGTCCGGTGTCCTCGTCGGCCCGGGTGTACCGCACCACCGCCAGTGCCGTGGCGATCGCAGTCATGATGTAGAGGAATCCCCCGCTCCGGAACGCCGACATGAATCCGCGGTCGACGATCACGGAAGTCCCGCCGCCGAGCGCCCGGAAGAACGTGTTCTGGTTGATCATGTCGACGTACGTCGCCATCACTGCCAGGGTCGGCATGTTCCGGTCGATGTACGTGACCATCACCATGCCCAGGCTCACGATCGCCAGCACCCACCAGAAGCCGGTGCGCCACTCGCGGCGCATCACCAGCCGCATGAGCCGGGGGGTTCCCGTGAACGCGGTCATCGCGCGGTCTCCATCGTCCGGTCGTAGTGCCGGAGGAACAGTTCCTCGAGCGTGGGCGGGTTGCAGACGAGGCTGCGCACGCCGCACGAGTCGAGGTGACGCAGGACCGGCCCGAGAGCGTCGGATTCGACGTCGAAGCGCACGACACCGTCGTCGATCCGCAGGTCGTGCACGCCGGGTAGATCGGCGAGACCGGTGGCGGGGCCGGCGACTTCGGCGCGGATCGAGGTCCGGGTCAGGTGCCGCATCTGGGCGAGGCTGCCGGAGTCGACCGCACGGCCGTCCCGGATGATCGTGACGCGATCGCACAGCGCCTCGACCTCGGAGAGGATATGGCTGGACAGCAGCACCGTGCGGCCGTTGCGCCGCTGTTCCTCTCGTATGACGTCGCGGAACACCGACTCCATCAACGGATCCAGGCCGGACGTCGGCTCGTCGAGGATCAGCAGTTCGGTGTCGGAGGCGAGCGCCGCGATGAGCGCCACCTTCTGCCTGTTGCCCTTGGAGTACGCCCGTGCCTTGGTCCGCGGATCCAGGTCGAAGCGCTCGATCAGCTCGTTCCGGCGCGTCCGGTCGACGCCGCCGCGAACCTGGAGGAGCAGGTCGATGATCTCGCCACCGGACATGGCCGGCCAGAGCGTGACATCGCCCGGCACGTACGCGAGGCGCCGGTGCAGGTCGGTGGCGTCGCGCCACGGGTCGCCGCCGAGCAGCCGGACCGTGCCCGCATCGAAGCGCAGCAGACCCAGCAGGATCCGCAGCGTGGTGCTCTTGCCCGCACCGTTCGGACCCAGAAAACCGTGCACCTCGCCGAGCTTGACGGTGAGATCCAGCCCGTCCAATGCCCGGGTGGCGCCGAACGTCTTCACCAGACCGCTCACAGATACAGGGTCAGTCATCGAGAACCTTTCCTTCGTCAGGGGAGCCGGCGCCCTTGGGAAGCCGATTTCGGAGCGCGGCGGCCTCGTCCGGGCTGATCGTGGGGTGGGAGTGGAGGTCGAGGCCGATTCGTGCGAGCAGGTCTGCGCCTTCCGGGCTGAGCACGTCGACGCCGAGCCGGCGTGACACGTGCTCGTACAGGAGCGCGACCGCAAGCGACTGCGCGGCCCCCACCGTGGCACGCGCTTCACGGGACAGCTCGGGTGGATCCGGCCGCTGCTTGTCGACCTCCACGAGCCACTCCGCACCCAGGTCGACCATCGTGTCGAAGAGCGGCGCCGCACGGCCCTCGATGAGCGCGCGGGCGACGTACTTGCGGTACGGGCCGAACATCGAGGTGGCGACCGCCACGTAGTTCACGCCCTCGGCAGACGGGTCGGTTCTGACCTGGTCGTTGAGCCGTTCCAGCGCCCTGGCGAGGTAGGCGTCGCACTCGTCACGCAGCGCTTCCTTCGACCCGAAGTGATGGCGGACGAGCCCTGAGGAGACACCCGCCGCATGGGCGATGTCGCGGATCGTCGCGCGATCGAACCCCTCTTCGCCGAACAGCCGGAGCGCGGCGTCACGGATCCGCGCCCGGGCGGTGAGGTCTTCCGGATCTGGCGACATGAACCCCAACCTGCTCTCCAACCGTGAAGTGAACTTACTCAACGGGAAAGTATGCTACACGAATGTGTAGGCCAAGGGCGCGAGAGGATGCGTGAGAGGCGGGAGAGGAGTTCCTCCGGGAGGAACAAGCTGGCGCTCCGGGTAGGCGCCTTCTACGCCTGGCGCGCCGATCATGCCTACCTGCCCGAATTGGTGACGCTCGCCAAGACCGTCCAGGAGCGGCAGAGCGAGATCGAGGCGTTCCTGCTCACCGGGATCACGAACGCCAAGCAAGGCAACCAATCGTGTCATCACGCTCGAAGCCCGCTGCGCCTACGGCTTCCGCAACCCGGTCAACCAGCGCCACCGATCACACTGCGCAACCACCCGCGGAAGCAGAAATCGAGCCATCCCCGATTGATTGCGAAGACCCCGAATGATGAGAAAGGGCTCTCACGCGCTCGGGAGGAGTGACGCCTAACACCGTGTAGGGAAAGACCGATGTGGTTCCGTCCACGCCGCCCGGCCAGCCGCCATCCGCGCCCTCACCCTGGACGACCTCCACCTGCCCGACCGTCGCATCACCCTCGCTAGCAGCGACCGCGACCTCCACGAGGCCCTTGTCGTCGGCCCCGACCCCCTCCACCTCACCCTGGTCTTCAACCTCTCCCACAGCACCGCCAGCAGATACGCCGCCCTCGCCCAGAAGCTCTTGGACACCGAGTCGATCAGGCACACCCTGGTTGACCCCGCGGCTATTCTCAAGAACACGCGCTGTTTCCTGACCTCAGCCTCAGAAAAGCCGCGAGTTCCCGCTGAAGAACCTTCAGCCAGCCCGAACCCACGGCCGACGTGCCGTTAACCAACGTGACACCAGCCGCCAAATAGGCCCTGAACTGCGAAATCAGCTTCGCGGTTGGTGCTGGCCTGTGCGGAGCCGGGCAGCAGCAACGCGGGAGTGGCTGCCGCGATGGGTTCCACGCCGGATACGGTGCGCAAGTGGCGGAGCCGGTTCGCGGGATACGTCTGCAACAGCAGCGAGCCGCTGGCGTGGGAGAGCAGCCCGCGGCCGTCGGCGGAAGCGGTGATCTTACGGTGGGGAGCGGTAGAGTTCACTCGGTAAGTGCCTTCTGATCTGGCGTGAGCGGGGCCTTAGAGAACTCCGATCACCCCAGCTCAAAGGCACTTTTCTTATGTAAACGATCAGCCTGACTCAAATTCGCCGTGAAAGCCGCAGGTTAAACGCCCAGTGAGCAGCGCTTCTACATCCCACTGTCCCTTTCTCTCGTACTTGGTCTGCCCCTCATCAAGCCATCAAAGTCACACCCAGCGACATGCGCTCCAGCGTGCCCGCAGGCGTTTCTGTGGCTCGTCAGCCCCTGTGGCGCTTTCCGACCCACCGTCCACGGCCAGGCCGACGAGCGCGGCCCGGTCAGAGGGCCAGGTGACAGCGAACGTTTCCCGATAGATGATCTTTCGCTCCCCTTTACGGATGGGTTGATTTGATGATCCACAACGCGATCTTGATCGTCAATCTGAGGAGTGACATGGGAGTCGAACGAACGGATTCCGGCGTGTCGCGGCGCCAGGCGTTGCGCGCCTCACTGACGGCGGCCTCCGCCCTGGCGGCGACCCAGACGGGCGCGACACCGGCCCGGGCAGGCACGGAGGTGGCCCAGGCGGGCGCGGACTCCGGGGTCGGTGCGGTCGTCCCCGGTCCGCGCGGCCAGTTCGCCCGCGACGTGGAGGTTGTCGGCTACACCGATATGGATCATCGGCCCGCCTTCAAGCTCGCCATCCGCCGCGTGGGAGACCGGTGGTACCTGTACACCGGCCACTTCTGGGACTCGGGCTGGAGCGTCGTGGACGTCACCGATCCGCGGCGGCCGGAGGTGGTGGCGTTCGTGCCGGGGCCGAAGGATACCTGGACCCTGCAGGTCGATCTGCACGGCGACATCATGGTGACCGCGCTGGAGCAGATCTTCCCTAATTTCGGCGGCGATCCGGAGGCATTCTTCGAAGAGGGGCTCTACATCTGGGACATCAAGGATCCGGTACGGCCGCGCAGGCTCGGCCACTACACGACGGGCGGCACCGGGACGCACCGTAACCTCTATCCGGGTGGACGCTACGTGCACGTGGCGGCGGGCGCGAAGGGATTCCGCGGCAACATTTACACCATCGTCGACATAGGCGATCCGGCCCGGCCCAGGGAGGTGGGCCGGTGGTGGGTGCCGGGGCAGCGGGATGGCGAGCAGGGCACGCCCGACCCCGAGCTGCCGCACACGCACGGCTTCTGCTGCGCGAACGGCGCGGACGTGTCGCTGCACGGTCCTCCGTACGTCACCGGCGACCTTGTCTACCTGCCCTACGGCGCGGCCGGGCTGGTCGTGCTGGACATCTCTGACGTGACCAAGCCGAAGCCGGTCGGTGGCCTGAACTTCAGTCCGCCCTTCCATTCCCGCTTCGGGGTGCACGGCGTGCTCCCGATCCCGGACAGGAAGATCGCGTTCGCCAACTCGGAGGACGTGTCCTACGGCAAGGGCGCCGCGCCGCACGCCTCCCTCGTGGACATCTCCGACCCGGCCAAGCCCTGGCTGCTGTCCCTGCTGCCGGCGCCCGAACCGCCGCCCGAAGCGCCGTACGCGGATTTCTCCGGCAGGGGTGGCTGGAGCGGGCCGCACAACATCAACCACCACCAGCACCACCCGGACGTGCAGAAGCAGGGCGACCTTTTCTATATCGCGCACTTCAATGCAGGGCTGCGCATCTACGATGTATCCAACACCCGTCTGCCGCGCGAGGTCGGCTACTTCGTGCCACCAGATCCTGCCCGCAGGTACGGCCCCATGCCCGAGGGCGCGTTGGTGGCCCAGACGGAGGACGTCGTGGTGGACACCCGTGGCTACATCTACATCTCCGACAAGAACCAGGGTGTCTACGTCCTGCGTTACACCGGCCGTGGCAGGGACTGACGCAGCAGGTCGAGTAAGAGGCGGGCGGACGGTTCGAGGTGTGCCGCCTCCAGATGGCCGAGGTGCCGGTGCCGAAGCGCCCGCTCTCGATGGGCAGGTGGACCACGCCCGGATAATCCGAATTCCGCACCGCTACTGAGGCGTGAGCCGGGGGACCGGACGCCGCTCCAGCAGGCCGACCTGCATGAGGTAGCGCACCGCTCCTGAGATCGCCGACGGGCTGACCCCGAGCCGGTCGCCCAGCTCGCCTGCGGTAAGTGAGTCCTCATCGGCGCTCATCATTGTCAGCAGCACGCGCGCGGAGATGCGGGGGAATCCCCAGTCCGCGAGCATCCTCGCGGTGCTCTCGATGAACTGGCCTACGGCCTGCTCGTCTCTGTCGACCACGGATCCACACTCCTCGCTGGCGTACCGTCCCTGCGCGTCCTGCCGTGCACTTTATAAGATTCGATATCTTCACAACTACGTAAAACATGAGTATGTTGTGAAGCATGATAACCGCCATCACGATCAGCAGTCCGGTCAAGACCTTCGGCCGGACTCGCGCACTGGACGACCTGAACATGTCCGTGCACACCGGTGAGGTCCATGGCTTCCTCGGCCCAACGGAGTCGGCAAGTCCACGACGATCCGCATCCTGCTCGGCCTGTTGTGCGCCGACTCAGGGCAGGTCAACCTCCTGGACGGCGACCCCTGGAAGGATGCGGCCCAGTTGCACCGGCGCCTGGCTTACGTTCCCGGCGACGTGTCGCTGTGGCCCAACCTGTCCGGAGGGGAGGTGATCGACCTGCTCGGCCGGCTGCGCGGCGGCCATGATTCCAAGCGACGTGCCGAGCTGCTGGAGCGATTCGACGACTTGCGCAAGAAGGGCCGCGCCTACTCCAAGGGCAACCGGCAAAGGTCGCCCTGGTCGCCGCGCTGCTCATCCTCGACGAGCCCACCGGCCTGGACCCGCTGATGGAGGCGGTCTTCCAGGAATGCATCAGCGAGAAACGCTCTCGCGGGCGGACCGTGCTGCTGTCCAGCCATGTCCTGTCCGAGGTCGAAGCGCTGTGCGGTCAGGTGAGCATCATCCGCGGCGGCCGCATCGTGGAGACCGGGACCTTGGCCGACCTGCGCCACCTTACGCGTACTTCCATCACCGCCGAGCTCTCCAAGCCGGTGCCCGTCCTCGGCCGCCTGCCCGCTCTGCACGACGTCGTCGTGCAGAGGACCGGATCCGCTGTCAGGTCGATTCCGCCGCCCTCGCGGCCGTGCTGGAGCTCTTCGGCCGCGCGAGCGTCCGCAGCATGATCGCCCAGCCGCCCACCCTGGAAGAGCTGTTCATGCGCCACTACGAGACCGCGCAGGGCGGCAAGCACGCGGCGGCGGTCGCTCGATGAATGCCTGCACCGGCACCGGCCACCTCGTCCGGCTCTACCTGCGGCGCGACCGGATCACGGCGACAGGCTGGACTTTGTTCTTGGCGCTCCTGGTCGCGGGCATGCTCCCCTACTACGGCGGAATCTTCACCACCGAGGAGGCCCGGCTGACACCCGAGCCGAGGAGGAGTCCGGGCGTGCCGAACTGGTGGGCGCGGGAGTGATCGGCCGCTTCGCTCAGCTCACCGCTGCCCTGCTGGTGACGTTCGCGGTCAGTCTGGCCACCGGTCTGCTCACCGCACTCGGCATGATGGCCGGTGGATTGGACGCCGCGGGAGCGTTCACCCTCATGCTGGCCATGGCCGGGCCCGGGTTCGTCTTCGGAGCGGTGGCCGCGGTGGCCGCTCAGCTCAAAGAGCGGTCCCGCACCGCCAATGCCATCGCCTTCGCCGCGCTCGGCGCCGCCTACTTGATCCGCTTCCTGGCCGACGGCGGCTCGATGCTGTGGCTGCGCTGGCTAACTCCGCTCGGGTGGAGCCATCTGATGGAGGCGTTCGCCGGTGACCGCTGGTGGCTGGTTATCCTGCACCTGGCCCTGGCCGCCGCGCTCGGCCTGGTGGCCTACCGCCTGGCACGGGATGCTCGCTTTCGGCATCATCCCTCGCCTGGCTGTAGCCGCCGTATGGGTGGTGTTCCTGCTCCAGCAGCTCTTCGGCGAGTCGGTCGGCCCAGCCATCGGGATCGACTACTGGATCGCCAACACTGTCGTGCCCATGCATCACGTCCCGAAGATCCTCACCGGTGCCGAGTTCACCGCCGTCCCCCTGCTCATCTTGACCGCCCTGGCGGCCGCGCTCGCCGGCGCCGGCCTGGCCGCGTTCAGGCGTCGCGACCTTACCTGACATCTCATCCAGAAGGTGACAATCCGAGATGACCGAGTCTCTCCCCACACCGCACGGCCTGCCGACCGCTCGCGGCGGCTGCCCCTTCGGCCCGCCGCAAGAACTCGCCCGGCTACGCGAGAAGCGCCCGATCAGCCGCATGATCTACCCCGACGGCCACGAAGGCTGGCTGGTCACTGGGTATCGCGCGGCCCGCGCCATCCTCGCCGACAGACGGTTCAGTTCGCGTCTGGAATTGCGTCGTTCCCCCACTCCGGGCACCCTGGCCCAGCAAAAGCCCCAGCCAGCTCCCCCCGGTCTGATCAGCCGCCTGGACCCCCGGACCACACCCACTATCGGCGGCTGCTGACCGGCCAGTTCACCGTGCGCCGCATGAAGCAGCTCGAACCTGGCATCGAGGAGATCACTGAGCGTCAGATCCAGGAGATGCGTCGTCAGGGCCCGCCGGCAGACCTGGTGGAGAGCTTCGCCCTGCCCATTCCCTCCCTGGTGATCTGCGATCTGCTCGGCGTTCCGCATGCCGACCGTGAGGGCTTCCAGCAGGACACCAAGGTGCTGTTCACCCTCGACGCGCCCGCGCATGACATCACCAACGCCGCTACGAGTATTGCCGGGTACATGCGCGAGCTGGTGCAGCAAAAGCGGTTCAAGCCTGGCAGCGATCTCCTCAGCGACCTGATCGCCGGCGGAGAACTGAACGACGAGGAACTCACCACCATCGGCATGACCCTGCTCGTCGCCGGGCACGAGACCACCGCCAACATGCTGGCGCTCGGCACCTTCGCGCTGCTGGAACACCCCGACCAGCTCGAGGAGCTCCGCGAGAACCCGGCGCTGATCAACGGCGCGGTCGAAGAGCTCCTGCGGTACCTCACCATCGTCCACATCGGCCCCACCCGCGCTGCCCTGGAGGATCTCGAGGTCGACGGCCACCACATCACGAAGGGCGAAGTCGTCACCATCTCCCTGCCCGCGGCGAACCGGGACCCCAGTTGCTTCGAGCGCCCCGAGGACCTCGACGTCACCCGCTCCGCCGCCGGACACCTGGCCTTCAGCCACGGCATCCACCAATGTCTGGGCCAGCAACTCTCCCGGATCGAGATGCGCATCGGCTTCTCCGCGCTGCTGCGCAACTTCCCCGGCTTGCGCCTCGCCGTACCGGCCAGGGAAGTCCCACTGCGGGAGAAGGCGCTGATCTACGGCGTCGACCGGCTCCCGGTCGCCTGGTAGGGACCGATGAACGATGAGACGGGCACCCAGTGCCACCTCCTGAGGGAAAGGACCGGCAGATGAGAAGCCTGTCCAGCCTGGCGACAGTCGCGGCACTGCGCGCGTTCGGAGTCAGGCGCCTGGACGCCCACCCTGACCTGTTCCTCTGGTCTCTGGCCAAACGGCAGGCCATCTGGAAGGAACCCGCACCGCCTGACCGGCTCTTCCGCAGTCTGGGCGTCGAGCGGATCGACGAACGCGGGTGCCTGTGCTACCGGATCTCCCCGAGGCGGGACACCGGCAGCGCGGATGTCTTCTATCTGCACGGCGGGGGATACAGCCGGGAGATCACCGGCACTCACTGGTCGCTCGTCGCCAAACTGGCCGAGCGGTTCGGATGCACCGTCACCGTGCCGATCTACCCCCTGGTCCCGGCCGCTGACGCGACCGAAGTACTCTCTCTCCTTTTGCAGGCCTACACGGGCCTGAGGGTGACCGGACGGCGAAGGGTGGTGATGGGCGACTCGGCGGGCGGCGGGATGGCCATGGGGCTGGCCCAGCTGCTGCGCGCGGACCACCTGCCCGGACCGGACAGACTCGTCCTGCTCTGCCCACACCTGGACTGCACCATGAGCAACCCGGGAGGGCTCGCCCTGGAGAGGTACGACCCCATCGTGTCGGTCTTCGGCATCGCCGAAGCGTGCAAGATGTACGCGGGCGCGCTGGACCTCGACGACCCGCTGGTCAGCCCGATCAATGCAGACCTGACCGGCCTCTCACCGATCACGCTGTTCACCGGCACGAGGGAGGTTCTGTATCCCGACTGCCGCCTCTTTCGCGACCGGGCGCGCCGGGCCGGCGTCGAACTCGACTACCACGAGTACCCTGGCATGTTCCACGGCTGGATGCTGCTGCCAATACGCGAGGCGCGCCCGGTCCTCGATCACTTGGGCTCGCTGCTGCGCCCTCCAGGCTGAGCGCTCGGCTTATCTGGGGTTCTCAAGCGTTCTCGCTGGTCAGCCGCTTGGAGGTCATTCAGGCACGTAAGGCAAGTTAGGCTGGCGCAGCTGCCGCGCTGGTGCATCGTCGAGAGGTCACCAGCTGTCTGATGCGCGGGAGGCAGTCCGCCCAGTCAGACTCGGATGAGCGCTGCGGCCAGCTCGGCATTTCGCTGGGCGAACGCGGCCCATTCAGGCGGGGTCGCGGCGCTTGCCTGGGCGACGGCCGAGCGACTGCACTCGTGCTGGTCCCATCGATTCAGGCGCCCGCCGCGGATGCTGAACGTGACGGCGAGGCCGTCTGCCCATCCGCATATGTCTTGGTCGCCGCCGCCTTCGATGGTGACGCGCTGCATGCTCGTCACCCATTCGAGCGCTGCCAGCTCGTCGTGAATCCGGGCGGCCAGTTCGAAGTTGAGCGCCGCCGCCGCACGATCGCGACCCGCCGTCAGAACTTCACACGCCGCCCCGGTGTTCGTTCCGTCGAGCGCGGAGATGACGGCCGCGGCCAGTGGTTCTCTGAGCTGCGGGCCGATGCCACGCCTCGCCGCGATGTCGCGTTCGGCGCCGGTGAGCCGGTCACGCGTGTATGACAGCGGGAACGCGCGTTGCAGCCCCGAGATCGCCTGCCGTGCTCTCGTTCCGCCGAGATAGGGGCCGAGACCGACAACCCCATCGAACCGTGCGACATGGCTTGTGCGCACCCCGGCGGTTCGTGGTCGCGTGTCGACCAGGATGTAGATCGTCGTCTCCGCACCGCCGGGCGTGCGATTCCAGGGCGGCATGTCGGCTTCCAGTAAGTTGCGCTCGAGCCATGCGGCCTCGTGCACCGAGTCGCACGCCACTGCCTCGACCCGGGCGATTTGGGCGACCATCTCCGTCAGGTGCAGGCGATCGCGCAGGTCACCCCAGTAAGACTGCACCCGGCTCCGAAGGTCGGTGGCGCGCCCCAGGTAAAGGATCTGGCCACCTCTGTCGCGGAACCGATAGACGCCAGGTTCGTGAGGTAGCCGTGCTGCCGCGCGAGCGGCCGCGGATCGAGTCGACACCGGGCCGAGTCAAACATCGGGCCGTCGAAAGCGTCAACCGGGGTGTGGACGTGATCCTCGCAGCGGTGATGGATCGTTGTGGGAGGGCTGTCCTGGTCAGCCCGTCGCCGGCTCGGTGAGCCGGGCTTCCAGGTCGGCGATCATCTGGGTGAGCAGGCTGGTGTTCTCGGGCCGGACCGCCTGCGGGCCGACCGTGTGGAGGCCGGCGACCTTGGTGAGGCACTCGTCGGCGGCCTGGGCCATGGTGGCGAACTCCGTGCGGGCGATCGAGTGCGGGTTGGCGGCCTCGTAGGTGGTGGCGCGGTGCATGTCCTTGACCGAGGTCATCGCCGCGCGTGCGGCGGACATGGCGTTGCGGGCGCTGAACTTATCGCCGTGCCCGGAGCGCACGTAGCGGGTGGTCCAGACCCGGCGCCGGGCAGCGTCGCGCCGGGCGGGGTCTGCCGACGCCCAGGCGGCGGGGTCCGGGAACGGCGCGGGGTCAGCGATCGCGGTTGATCTCCTTCATCAGGTCTTTCAGCGACGTCCGTGCGGCGGTCAGGTTGTCTTCGGTTTCGGTCAGCGTGGCCTTCAGCCGCGCGTTCTCCGCCAGCGCGGCGTCCCGCTCGATGGCCAGGCGTTCGACCTGGGCCAGAAGCTCGTCGATCCGCTCCGTCAGTTCCCGGCTGCCGGCACTCGCCAGCGCCGTTCCCAGACCGCGCTGGACGGCGGCCTTGAGCTTGTCTTGCTCCGCGCGCAACTGTTTGATCTGCGCGCGGGTCAGCTCCAGGTCGCAGGCCAGGGACGCGGCCGAGGCGCTGGTCCCGGTCGCGGCGGCGCGCCGGGCTGCTTTGGCCTGCCCGGCGCGCCGTCTCGATGTGCTCGCGGACGCCCGGGGAGTAGACCAGCGAGATCGGCACCCGGGCCGCCGCGTCGACAGCCCGGAACGTGATCGGTTCCCCGCAGGCCTTCAGCTCCTTCAGCGTCATGCTCGACTTCAACCCGACCATGCAGCAGCAACTCACCAACGCCATCGAGATGAACGCCTACATGGGCGGCCTGGTGGCCGCCCAGCGCAGCGATCCCGGTGAGGACATCCTCGGCACGCTGGTGCGTCAGCACGGCGACGACCTCAGTGACGACGACCTGATCGGGATCGGGAACCTCCTCTTGATCGCCGGGCACGAGACCACGGCCAACATGCTCGGCCTCGGCACTCTGCTCCTGCTGCGCCACGACCCGGCCCTGCTGAGCGAGCCTGACCGCTTCGACGTCACCCGCCGCCCCAGCGCTCATGTCACCTTCGGGCACGGTATCCATCAATGCCTCGGCCAGCAGCTGGCGCGCATGGAGCTCCGGGTCGCCCTTCCCGCACTCCTGCGCCGTTTCCCCGAGCTGCGGCTCGCGGTGCCGTACGAGGACCTGCGCTACCGCGTGCTGGCTCCCGTCAACGGCGTCCTCTCACTTCCGGTGACCTGGTATGCCATGAAAGTGATCATTGACCAGGCCCGGTGCATGGATGTGGGCCAGTGCGTCATGGCCGCGCCAGAGGTCTTCGACCAGCGCGAATCCGACGGTGTCATCGTGCTCCTCGACGCCCGAGCCGCTCACCGGCCAACGGGCCGTACACGACGCCGTGCTGTTCTGCCCGGCAACGGCCACAGCGTCCCGGGTCCCGCCCGCGCGGCGGCTCGCCCGGACGGAACATAGATCTCTAGAAGATCACTGAAGATCTTGTGTTCTGGCCTTGTTCTTCATGGAATCGGGTCACAGTGGTCGGTGTGCAAGGTGGGTGGGCTGGAGAGCTTGTCGGGCCGGATGTGTGGCAGACCTGCCGAAAGTTGATCCCGACCGGCAGTGTGTTCGCGTTCTTGGCAGAGCATCGCCAGGCGCTGTTTCCGGCGAGAATGTTCGCGGACATGTATCCCTCGGCCAATGGCCGGCCGAGCATGCCGCCGCAGGTGCTGGCGGCCGCAGTGGTGTTGCAGACGCTGATGTCGACACAGTCCATGCGCTGCGCCGGGTCCGCGGCGCGGTCCGGCACGGTGGTGATCACGGCGACGGTGCCGCTGACCGAGGTGTTCGGCTACGCGACCCGGCTGCGCAGCCCTACCCAGGGCCGGGGCACGTTCATCACCCGGCCGGCGGGCAACGCTCAGGCGCCCTGACATCGGTTGACGGCCCCGTCCAGGGGCGGGGCCGTCCTCCCGATCGACGTGAAAGAACGTCGCATGGTCGGCGACCGCCGCCGAGCGCGACGGGTGGTCCGCGATCGGGTCGGCTAGTGTCCCGGTGGATGATGTCCGGGTGAGAATTCAGGCAGACGGCAGCCGGCGAATGCCCGTCGGACTCATCGCGCTGACCCTCGGCAGTTTCGGGATCGGCCTGACCGAGTTCGTGATCGCGGGCCTGCTTCCCCAGGTGAGCCGGAGCCTGGCCGTGTCCGAAGCCGCGGCTGGGTGGTTGATCTCCGGATACGCGCTGAGCGTCGCGGTCGGCGCCATCGTGGTGACCGCCGCCACCAGCGGACTGTCCCGCAAGTCGGTCCTCATCGGGTTAGTGGCGCTGTTCGTCGTCGGCAACCTCCTGTCCGCCGTCGCACCGGACTATCCGATGATGCTGCTCGGACGCGTCGTCGCCGCCCTGTGCCACGGTTCGTTCTTCGGCATCGGCTCGCTCGTCGCACGGCGGATGGTTCCGGCAGAGCGGGCGTCGAGGGCGGTGGCGGTGATGTTCGCCGGGTTGACACTCGCGAACGTCCTGGGCGTGCCGTTAGGTGCTCTGGTGGGCGAACGCTGGGGATGGCGCGCCACGTTCTGGGCAATCACCGCGATCGGCCTGATCGCCATGATCGCCATCGCGGCGCTGGTGCCGGGCTGGGCCGGCGCGGTGGACCGCGCGCATCCCTCGGCGGCTTCGGGCCTGAGTGGGCTGCGTGTCCAGCTACGCGCGTTCCGCTCCTTGCAGGTCTGGCTGACGCTGGCGGCCACCGCGCTCGGTTACGGCGGGATGTTCGGCGCGTTCAGCTACATCGCCTACACCTTCACCCAGGTCACCGGCTTCTCCAGCGCTGACGTCGCCTGGCTGCTCGTCGTGTACGGCAGCGGCCTGGTGATCGGGAACATGGCCGGCGGGCGGGCCGCGGACGGTGATCGGGACCGCACGCTGATCGTCTCCCTGGCCGGCCTCGCCGTCACGCTCACCGCGTTCGGGCTGCTGGCCGGCAGCCCCGTCGCATCGGTGATCCTGGTCTTCCTGCTAGGCTCGTTCGGGTTCGCCAGCGTCCCCGGCATGATCACCCGGGTCACCGATTACGCGAACGGGGTCCCGCTCGCTGCCAGCGCCAACGTGTCGGCCTCCAACGTCGGCAACGCGCTGGGGGCCTGGCTCGGCGGCCTGGCCATCGGCCTCGGCCTCGGCCACGCCGCTCCGCTCTACGTCGGCGCCGCCATCGTCCTGGCCGGACTCGCTGTGATGACGATCAGCGCGCGGCGAGCACCGGACCAGGCTTCGGACATCGGCGGCGTCGGACTCTCCCCGGACAGTGCGCCCAAGTGCTGACCCAGGCGGCCGGCCCGAGCCAAACGAGAAAAGACCTCGCCTGCCAGGGCAGTGTCATCCAACTCTTAGCTTGAGATCTAACCATCCAAGATCACGATTCGGTGGACTTCCCGAGTTCCAGGGACAGCAAAGCGGCCTTCACCCGATCGTGTCGTCTCGCCAGAGTCATCACCCATCGCCCAAAGGCCACAGAGGTGAGTGTGCTGCACGAAGACGCACGCGTCGAGAGTTTGTCGTAGCAGGATGGCGAGCTGGACAGTGGTCCGCGACGGGAGCAGGCTGCTGCTGCCGTTTCACGCCGAACTGCCGGACGGCTGGCACGCCGATGGCGCAGTCGCCCACTCCCTGGCCAACGACCCCTTCGAAGACGCTTTCGCTGCCGGTGCCAGCCTGCCGTTGTGATCGGGGGCGCGGAAGTGCAGCTTCTACGGCTTCGGAGTCGACGTGGCAGTCGCAGCCCGTGACAAAGACGTGGGTGTCGTCGATGCCGTCGGCGAGTCTGCGGGGTGGGGCAGACCGGCAGGGACGGGTTTGGGCTTGCCGCTGACGCAGGAATCCACGAAGAACTCCTTCACCTGGGCCTGCCATCGCGTCCCCGGACGAGCGGCACGTCCTCGCTCGCGAGTCCGGCGACAGGTACACGTGGTCGGCGTTGTCGTTGATGAGCTCATCGTCCAGCAGCACCGAGCCGCCCGCCGACGTGTTCGGCTGGGATTACACGATGGTGAAGGCGCGGCTCAGGCCCGACAGGTCCAGCACACGGCGGAGCCTACCGCTCACATGACCCAGCTCCATGTTTCCGCCCGCCCTGGCGACCTTGCCCTGTGCCTCCAGCCCATGCGAGTCGCAGAACGTCAAAGCGCCCGCGTCCACGAGCAGGTTGACCGGCGATCCTGCCGCGAGCGCACCGTCGACCGCATCCAGCAGGCGGGGGGCCGTGTAGAGGTCCAGTTCGCCGTTCAGGGTCGGCACGAGACCATTCCCCTCTCCGAGTTTTCGGCTGGCTGATGTTGCTCGGCCGCAGTCAGGCGTCGAAGGATGCGGAAATTATGGTGTTGCGCCGCGAGGTGGCGGTGCTGCGGCGTCAGGTTGGACGGCCGAAGCCGGACTGGGCCGACCGGGCTGTTCTCGCGGCGCTGGCCCGGTGGTTGCCGGCGGTGCTGCGCGCCCATCGGCTGGTCACCCCGGCAACGTTGATGGCATGGCATCGTCGTCTGTTGCGCCGGGCCTGGACCTACCCGCGTCGGTCCGGGCGTCCAGGAACGAGCCAGGAGATTTGTGACCTGGTTATTCGATTGGCGAGCGAGAACCCCGGTAGGAGTCATCGACGGGTGCACGGCGAGGCGGTGCGACTCGGCTTCCAGGTCAGCGAGGCGACCGTGCGGCGTATCCTGCGCTCGAGCCGCTTGGGTCCGGCGTCCCGACATCTCGACACGTCCTGGCGGATCTTCTTGCAGTCACAGGCCGAAGGTCTCCTGGCCTGCGACTTCTTCAATGTTGACACGATCTTTCTGAAGCGCCTGTACGTGTTGTTCGTGATGGAGGTCCGCACGCGACACGTGCACGTCTTGGGCGTGACCAGCCACCCGACCGGCGCACGGACCGCTCAGCAGGCCCGCAATCTCCTGATCGACCTTGGCGAGCGAGCAGGGTCGTTTCGCCTTCTTATCCGCGATCGGGACGCCAAGTTCACTGCCGTCTTCGATGAGGTGTTCGCCGCCGTGGGTATCACGGTGCTGAAAGTGCTCGGCACGTGCTCCAACCTGTCCGCATTCGATGATCTCCGCGACGCGAGCTGCGCGCTCGGATCGAGGTCGTCGATGGTTCCAACAGTCACCCCCTGCGCCGTCCACCTGGAACAATCCAGGTGGACGGCGCGGGAGTGGCGCCGATCTCAGGACACCGCGGCGGTTCTGATGTGATCGGCCAGTGGTGACAGCGACGACAGCGGCAACTCCCGATGCGTCCATGCCTGCCTGAGGTCCTCGGAGCTGTAGCGGGGCAGCAGATGCAGGTGAAAGTGGAACACGGTCTGCCAGGCCGTAGGGCCGGTGGCGTGCCAGATGTTCATCCCGCCCGGTTCCAGCGCGCGCCGCAACACGGCGGCGGTGTGCACAGCACCCCGCATCAGCAGGCCCGCACGGTCCGGGCCGATGTCGGTCAGGTCGCGACAGTGTTCGCGGGGGACGACCAGGGTGTGACCGCGAGTCGCCTGTGAAATATCGAGGAAGGCGACCACGTGCTCGTCGGAGTAGACGATCTCCGCGGGAATCTCCCCAGCAACGATGCCGCAGAATGTACAGGTTTCGGCCATGGCTGTCCTTTCTCCACACAATCGAGCCACACCGTAGTGACGCCGGATCAAGCGCAGGGCACGCGAGGCGTGTAGATCCTCACCGCCTGATCACAGCACCGAACTCCGGGGTCTGACGAGGGCGGGGAGCAGCAGGGACAGGGCGCCGTACTCGGCCGTGCTCGCCTTCAGCGGATTGAGGCCGGCATCGTTTGTCGTCAGGCGCGGGAATATCTGCCTGCGCAGACAACTTAGTACGATGTGAACACGCCCCTTGAGGAAGGTAAGGAGGGACTACCATGACCACCGCGATCGTCGGCACCGGGAGCATCGGTTCGGCTCTGGCCACGCTCCTGGTGCGCGGCGGCGAGGACGTCGTCCTCGCAGCTCGCACGCCCGACGGCGCACAGGCCGCCGCCCGGCGCACCGGCACCCGCTCCGCCACCGTCGAGGAGGCGATCGGCGCCGCCGACGTCGTGATCCTCGCCGTCTGGTTCGACGTTGCCCGAGAGCTGCTCGCCACGCACCGCGACGCGCTGGGCGGCAAGATCGTCGTCGATCCGTCGAACCCCGTCGCCTTCGACGCCGACGGCGGGTTCGTCAAGACCATCGGCGAGGACGAGTCCGCCGGAACGATCCTCGCCACCGAGGCACCCGCGGGCACCGCCGTCGTCAAGGCGTTCGGCACCATGGCGGCCACGACCCTCGCTGACAGCTCCGGCCGGACCCCCGGCGTGGCGCAGTTCTACGCCGGCGACGAGGGGGCCCGCGGCCACGGTCGCCCGCCTGATCCGTGCGGCCGGGTACGCCCCGGTCCACGTCGGCGGCATCGACCAGTCCATCCGCCTGGAGGTCTTCGGCGACCTCCACGAGCTCACCCTCGGCAGAACCCTCACCGAAGACGAAGCACGCCGACTCGTCTGAGCAGCACTACCACCGAGAACCATCACCCATGAGAGAAGAGGATCCGACATGACCGCGAACGAACTGCCCACGCCGGTGAAGCTCGGCGAGCGCGTGACGTACGACGTGCCCATCGCGCGCGTGGCCCGCGCGACGCTCACGCGCCCCGACGAGGGCAACCTGCAGGACGTCCAGCTGCTCTACCAGCTCGACGCCGCCTACCGGCGCGCCGCAGCCGACGACTCGATCTCCGTACTCGTGCTGGCGGCGGAGGGGGACGACTTCTCCATCGGGCACGACGTGGAGGCCCTGTTCACCATTGACGGCATGGACCAGGTGACGTTGGAGGGTGGCCTCGGCCTCGGCGGCGTCGAGGGGGACATGGCCTGGGAGAACGAGGTGTTCGTCGAGCTGCACTGGCGCTGGCGTAACTTCCCCAAGCCCGTGATCGCCGCCGTGCAGGGACGGGTCCTGGCCGGCGGCATGATGATCATGTGGCCCGCCGACCTGATCGTGGCCAGCGAGGACACGCGCTTCGCCGACCCCGTCACGGCGTTCGGCATCGGCCACGTCGAGCTGTTCCTGCACCCGTGGGAGTTCGGCGCCAGGAAGGCCAAGGAGCTCCTGTTCACCGGCGACGTCCTCACCGCCTCCGAGGCGAAGGACCTCGGCATGGTCAGCCGGGTCGTCCCGCGCTCGGAGCTGGAGACGGCCGCACTGGAGCTCGCGCGGCGGATCACGACCCGTCCGGCGGTCGGGCTGAAGATGGCGAAGAAGGCCGTGAACCAGACCCTGGACATCCAGGGCCAGTGGAACGCGGTGCAGGCGGCGTTCCATCTCCACACGCTCGGGCACGCGCACAGCCGCATCCGGCACGACGGCGCCTACATCGACCCCGCCGGGTTCGGGCTGACGCGCGAGCTGTGGGGACTGCCCGACACCGACGTGTAAGCAGGCGCCCGTGACGCCTGACCGCGCGGACGCCTGCGCGCGAGGGCCGTCCGTCACCCACGACGAGTCGGCCCTCGCGCACCCACGACGCGCCTGAACGACGCCGCACCGTACTGGAGATCATTCGTGAACGCGGCAGAAGAGGGCTGCCGGAGGATCGAGCCCGGTGGGGAAGCGAGCCGGCTTCCTGACGGCCTCACGCGGTGCTCAGGAGACCGAGTTCGCGATCGAGGATCGGAGCATGGCCACGAGCATCCCCGCGTTGCCCGTATCGCCCCACGAGCGCACCAGCGCCTGCCCGTACTTGCCCCGGATCACGATGTGGCCGGCCTGGACGTCGACCGCGGCGAGCTCATGCCAGGAGATCACACCGTCGTCGCCACCGACGCCCTCCGCCGTGAGCTCGACGAAGGGCCCATCACCCCATCGGGGGAACAGGTAGCTCTCGCCCCGCGCCAGCGCCGCCGCGACCTTCGGCCGCAGGCTCTCGCTCACGCGCTCGACGAACACCTTCCCCAGCCCGGCCAGGTCCTCGATGTGCTCCTCCGTCAGGGTCAGCCACTCCTCCCCGCCACTCCACAGGAGCACGTACTCGCGCATCACCTTCCTGCCCTGCCGGGCGGAACGCTCGTACACCGCGGCGACCTCGTCCCACCGGTGCGCCGTGGTCTCCCCGCCCCCAGCCCAGGACCAAGCCTCGTTCGAACACCACCACACCCTGGGAGACGCTGCCGGGCCCCCAATACCTCGCCCGCTCCTCGCCGAGATCGTGCGCCCGGGCGAGCTCGGTCCAGGCAGCGGGCAGCGGTGCGAGGCGGGCGTGCTCCCACTTCGCCCTGCCGGGTCTGATGATGAGCCACATCACCATCCCGGCCAGGCCAGCCCGCCGGCGAACGGTGCGGTGCGGCCGATCACGTCGGTGAACGCCGTCGGCTTGGCGTAGAGGACCTCTCCCGAGGCTCGCCATTCGGCCTGGTCACGATGGCCGAGATCGGTGACGTTGCCCACCAGCGCGCCCGTGCGTCGCGTGCCGTCAGCGGTGGTCCAGGCCGCCTCGCAGCCGGAGAGCGTCCCGGACTTCCTCATGTAGCCGCACGACTCGGAGGTCACCTGGAAGTCCACCGGCTCGCCGGAGCTCCAGTGCCACGCGTGCTGGATGCTGCCCAATGCCCCGAAGCCGCAATAGAGCAGCAGGATGCCGCCCAGCGCGAGCAGCATTCCGGACAGGGCGGCTCGCTTCTCGATCGTCATTTCGTACCCTTCCAAGTGGTACGAGTGACCAGGGTTGAGGCCGTCACCGGCTCGGCATCGAGCACCGCCCGTCCGCAGCGGCCCCGAGCTGCCCCAAGAAGCTGAAATCACCATTTACGCGCTCCGCCCCGGTTGGCCGATAATCGTCCTCCAGGGCCCCACCTCGGTCCAGGCATTGCAGTCCTGGCTTAAAAGCCCAGCGTGAACGGGATGAACAGCGGAAAGGAGTCCGCGAGCGATGTTACGGATCCTTTTCACCAGCGAAGACCTCGCCCGTACGCGGGTCGCCGCGACGGCCGATCCGCTGTGGGAGATCGCGCTCAGCATGTTCCGGCTGACGGGGCGCAGAGGCAGGCAGGCGTTCGCCCTGTGGCGCCGCCGGACCCGCCACGACCTGGCCAGGCTGGACGGCCTGGACACCGTACGGCGCGTCCTGGGCCCGCTCTTCCCCGCCCACGCCTCGTACTTTCCCGACTTCCTCACCCCGCCCCACGGCGGGCACGGGCTGGGCGCGGGGGCGGACGCCGTGCTGAGCACGCCGCGCCCGCTGCTGCGCAGGGAGCTGGACAAGCTGGTGAGCAGGACGGGCACGCCGTCGTGGGCGTGGGGCCTGGCCGACGGCCGCATGGACGCCTTCCACGACCTGCGCGACGGGCTGTGCGGCTACTTCGACGCCGCCATCGCGCCCCACTGGTCCGAGGTCCAGGCGATGGTGAACGCCGACCGTGCCAAGCGTGGGCGTGCCTACCTGGACGGCGGGGTCGGCCACCTGCTGGCGAGCTTCAGCCCGGTCATGCGATGGCGGCCGCCCGTGCTGAGCATGGACCACCCGGTCCACCGGGAGGTGCGGCTCGGCGGGCGCGGGCTGGTGCTGATCCCGTCGTACTTCTGCTGGGGCGCGCCCGTGGCACTGGCCAGCCCCGAGTTGCCGCAGGTGCTGGTCTACCCGATCGAGCGGGACCACCCGCCTGCCACGCCGAGGCGGCCGTCCGACAGCGCCGGCGCCCGGCTGCTCGGCCCCACCAGGGCCGCCCTACTGAGGTCCGCCGTCGACGGGGCTACCACGGGGGAACTGGCCCGCCACCACGGGATCTCACCCTCCGGCGTGAGCCAGCACACTCAGGTGCTGCGCGAGGCGGGGCTGATCGTCAGCCGCAGGTCCGGCGGAAACGTGATCCACACCGTCACGCCGCTCGGCGCGGCCCTGCTGACCGGCGCCGGCCTACCGCTCGCCCCCGGGTTCCGCAGGTCTCACTCAGCCGAGGGACATCGGCCCGAGGTGATGGAGAGCGGCGCCGCAGTGTCGATGCGCTACGAGTCCTCCGACGACAGCGTGCCCGCCTTGAGCTCCACGGCCAGTGCGGCCGCGGCCGCGGACAGCGGACGGCTCGTGGAATGGGCGAGGCGCGCCGTCCAGATGATCGCGGGATCGACGTCGATGGCGACGAGCAGGGGATCCGTCCAGACCGCCGACGCCGGGATGAACGTCACACCGAGCTGTTCGCGGACCAGCGACTGCGCCATGGTGAAGTCGATGATCTCCGTGTGGACGGTGCGGCGCAGGCCGGCGGCGGCGAAGGTCGAGTCGACCAGCGAGCGGTTGCCCCAGCCCGCCGGAAAGTCGATGAACGCCTCGTCGACGATCTGCTCCAGCCGCACCGTCGCGGAGCCGGCGAGAGGGTGGGTCGCGGAGCACACCAGGCGGAGCGGCTCGCGGTCCAGGCACTGCAGGTGCACCCCGGGCACCGTCTCCGCCGCGGTGGCGACCAGTGCGAGGTCCAGGTCGCCGCGGCGCAACGCGTCGAGGTGGCCACGTGACCCGGCCGTGGACGATCGTGCGTGCACGACGGCTGCGGGGTGCTTGCGCCGGAACGACGCCAGGCGGCCCACCAGGTCGTAGGCCGCGAGGTGGTGCATCAGGCCGAGATTCACGGTCCCGATGACCTGCCCGCGCGTGGCGGCGACCGCGGCGACGGCGGCCTCCATCGCGTGGAGGACGTCCCGGGCTCGCGGCAGGAGCGCCTCGCCCTCGGGGGTGAGGCTGATCCGGCGGCCACGGACGAACAGGGCGCTGCCCAGCTCCCGTTCGAGCTGGCGGACGGCGGTCGAAACCGCCGACTGCACCACCCTGACCCGCTGGGCGCCAGCCGTGAAGCTGCCCGTCTCGGCGACGGCAACAAAGTACTCGAGCTGATGCGGTTGCACTCGGCCATCATTGCAGAATGCGATGGAGTCGCTTCCGGAGATTCGCTGTACGCGATACACCGGCGGGCTGGACACCGGCGGGCTGGGCGACGTGATCGTATCGCCATACGTGATACCTGAGTTCGCGATGATTCGTTGGACAAGTTTCCACGCGAGGAGGCACCATCAAACTCATATAACCACTGAACCGCTCGTCACCCGCGACGCCTTCATCGCCGCGCAGCAGATCGCCAAGACCCGCGAACGTTCCCGCAGTGAAGCCGGACGTAACACCCACGTGCAGACCAAACGCTCATACCCGCTGCGATCATTCATCTTCTGCGCGATGTGTCATCGACGGATGTTCGGCAAGACACGACGGCAGACCGCCTACTACACCTGCCTGCCCGCCCACGGCTACCGGCCCGATGGACACCCGCCGACCATCTACGTTCGCGAAGACCACTTGATGGACGGCATCACACAATTCTTCGCGAACAACATCTTCAGTCCGGCGCGAAGAGCCCGGCTCAGCAGCGCTC
This sequence comes from Nonomuraea diastatica, assembly GCF_004349015.1. NCBI lineage: Bacteria > Bacillati > Actinomycetota > Actinomycetes > Streptosporangiales > Streptosporangiaceae > Nonomuraea > Nonomuraea diastatica. The sequence continues at coordinate 2,111 of NZ_SMKP01000124.1, read as the reverse complement.
TCATCCAGGCCAGCAAGCGCGAGGCCGATAGCCACGCACAGGGAAGGCGCGCCTTGCAACGCGCCATCGAAGATCTTGACGTGCGCAGAGCCCGCCTGATCAACACCCTTGAGGTCACCGATGACCCCACAGGCGATCTCGCCCGCGACATCCAGGAGCGCATGACCAACCTGGTTCGACAGAAGGCCGACAAGCTAGCCCAACTTCGCGACCTGGATATGGCGCAACCGGTGCGCCATGCGCCCGATCTCCTCGATGCGCTCCCAGCGGGAGTGCCGATCTTGGACAGGTTGCCCGAAGAGCTCCTGCGTAAGCTGTTCGACGTCTTCCGCCTGCAGGTCCGCTACGACAAGACCACGCACACGGCCACCTGACAGTGACCCTCACGGGCGAAACCGTCGACATCGCTGGCGCCCTCTCGGACGAGGCCCTACAAAAGCCGACCGGGCACCTGACGGTGCTCGGTCGTGTGGTGCCCCCTGCAGGATTCGAACTGCGCACCCGGCTCCGGAGGCCCCTTCACGATCATGCGTCTATCTGCAACATTGCCTGCCATGCAGTAGAGCCGACTCGCGAATGCCTCGCAACGCCACAGGAAACGCCAGCGGTATCGCAGTCAGGACACCGTGATGGCCGACTGGCCGCCGCATGACCGCCTTCACGGCGGATTTGGTTGACGAGGCACGGTACCCGGAAAGCGCACACCGATCAACTACCACCACCAACAGTCCGAACGGCGCGCAGCGGCGCGCCGTTCGCGTCTCGGACACCCCTGCCCTCGCGCAGGCACCGTCGAAGGCGCTCATCGCCGCGGCGGTGCCGCGCGGCATGCGCCGTGCTCCAGGGCAGCAGGAGTTCCTCCGCGCCCTGCGTGAGGACCCCGACGTGCTCGACCTCCGTTACGACGGCTACGGCAACCTCCTGCGCGTCGCCCAGGTGATCACCTGGACGGCCGACTGGAAGACCATGTGCTCACGTCCGACGATCGCGGGCGTCGTCGAGCGGACCGGTCTGTCCAAGGCAACCGTGAAGCGCTGGGTTCGCTGGCTGCGTGAGCACGGTTGGCTCGGCGTCGTCGAGCAGGGGTCCACCGTCCGCTTCCGCAAGGGCACCAGCGCGGGCCTCGACGATGACGGCCTGGGCAACCGCGCGGCCCTCTGGGTGATCTGCGTTCCTCGCGACATCACGCCTGTTCCAGTCCCTGAAGACGCTTCTGACCAGGCGAAATCCGTATCTGAACCCCCCTCTGTCTCTCTCCCTGAGAGAGACAAGAGAGATCCCACGCGCACGCGCGAGGCCCCTCACGGTGCCCGTCCTGGCCCACGCATCTCGCCGACCTGGGCAATGCATGAGTCGCCAAGGACCAAACGTGATCGACTCGCAGCCTGTGAGCGTCTGCGGCAGGAGTCGGGGGTGCTGCGCAGGATGACGGCCTGGTACCTGCGGTGGCTGCTGAAGGCGTTCCTCCTCGCTGGCTGGACGGTCGCCGATGTGCTGCACGCTCTGGACGTCCGCTCGGATGGCAGCGGGTGGACCTACACCTGGTCCAGTGCGGACGAGTTGCGGCACATCCCCGGCTGGGTGCGCAACCGCCTCGGCGCCTGGGTAGGGGGAGATGGCCAAGTCCTGTCGTCCAGGTCGCAGCGGTTGGCCGCAGCCGCCCGGGAGGCGGAGGAGCAGAGGCGCCGCCGCGTGGAGGAGCGAGGGCAGCGCTGGGCCGAGCGTGTGGACGCGGACGGTGAGGACGGGCCGGCGGCGCGGGCGCGGGCGCTGCTGGTGGCGACGAGTCCGAGCTTCGCCGCTGCGCTGCGTCGGACGGATCTGCGCCGTAGAAGCGCACGTTGGACATGTCGTTGTTCACGGAGACGCGTGATCAGGCATGCTCCGGTGTCAGCGGTGGCGGACAGGTTCTGAATCCGTCTGAGGCGATCGCAGGGCTTCTGAGGTGCGGTTTCGCGTCCACTCCGCATCCTGTCTCTTTTAGGTATACATACGTGTGGTGGTGCTGGTAAGATCGAGATCCAACTAGATATCAAGATCAAATAGCCTTCCACCAGGGCAAACATCGAAAGGACGCGGCAAGTGAACACCCCCGCCACCCCCTATGAGCC
>NZ_SMKP01000123.1:0-31383 GCF_004349015.1 Nonomuraea diastatica | reverse complement strand
TGCTGGCGTTGTTCGGGGTGGGCCTGGGGGCGGGCCGGCTGATGCGCGCCCGGCTCGGCGCGGTCGCGACGGCGATCGGGTGGCTGCTGGTGACGATGCCGTTCACGCTGGAGCTGGGGTCGGGTGACCTGGTGATCGCGCGGGGTGCTCCTGGCTACATCTACCTGTACGGAGGTTTGCTGGCCCTTGTCGGGGCCTATCTGCTTTCGCCCTCGTCGGTGAGGGGTTCTTGGCTTTTGCGAGGGTATTCTCCGACTAATCCGATGTAGGGGCATAAAGTATTCTTTGTGCATTTCACCGAGCGGCACGTGGACCCCGCGGCGCATCGCAAGGCCGTCGGCCGCTTCGCCACCGGAGTCGCGATCGTCACGACGCGGCGCGACGGCGTCGATCTGGCGATGACGATCAACTCCTTCACCTCCGTCTCCCTCGAACCGCTGCTCGTGCTCTTCTGCGCCGAGAAGGTGGCCAGGTTCCATGACGCGGTGCTGGAGACCGGGATGTGGGGGGTGTCGGTGCTGCCGGCCGCGATGGAGGACGCCTCACGTTTCTTCGCCCACCGCGGGCGGCCGCTGAACGGGCAACTCGCGCGGTGGCCGCATCATCGGGGTGAGACGGGGGCGGCGTTGTTCGACGGGGCGATCGCCACCGTGGAGTGCGTCACCACGGCGGTGCACGACGCGGGCGACCACTCGATCGTGGTGGGCGAGGTGCGGGCGCTGAGCACGCCCTCGGAAGAGGCGCCCCTGCTCTACCACGAGGGCCGCTACAGGAAGCTCTGACCTCCCCGTACACGCGCTGGCGCCTGCGCATCACGCGCGGGGCCGCATGAGTCGGGCCAGGCACGAGGCCTGGCCCGATCAATGCCCGATCGGTGCCCGATCACGGGTCGCGTCCCGCGTTACTGGGCGGGAGCGCTTTCCGAGGGCGGCGGGGCACCCGTGTCCGTGGGGACGCTGGTGTCCGTCGGCGTCACGGTCTGCGTCGGAGGCGCCTCAGTGGGGGGCGTGTCCGTCGGAGCCTCGGTGGGCGGGACGTCGGTCGGCGGCAGCGAGGCCGGCGGGCAGGTGGGGATCTCCTCCGTGGGGCTCGCCGTCGGCGGCACGGTGTCCGTCGGCGGAGCGGTGCCGTCCGTCGGCGCCGTGTCCGTCGGAGCCACGGTGCTCGTCGGCGTCTCGGTGCTTGGAGGCGTCTCGGTGCTCGGCGGGGTCTCGGTGGCGGTTTCCGTGGGTGTCGGCGGCGGCGGGGTCTCGGTCGGCGGCGGCGTGTCCGTGGGCGCGTCGGTCGGGGGCGGTGTGTCCGTCGGTACGTCGGTCGGCGGGGGCGTCTCCGTCGGCGGGTCACCTGGCCGGCAGGTGAACGTGACCGTCGGACCGGGCTCGGTGACGGTCACCGTGACCCTCTCCGTCACGGTCGGCAAGGGGATGGGCGTCACCTCGACGCGCGCCTTGCCCCGCTTCTTGTACGTGCCCCGGCCCAGCCTCTTCGTGGACCCGGCCGCACCGTCGATGACGGGGATGTCGGCGGTCGCGGTCTTGCACGACCCCCTCTTGCACACTCTCTGCTTGACGGTGAAGAGCGCGGGCCCTTCATGGGTGATGGAGACGTCCAGATAAGAGACGCCTCTCTTCTTGACCACCTTGGTCTTGGCGGTGTACTCCCCGGTCGTGGGACTTTCCGATGGGACTGGAGTCTCGCTCGGGCCGTTGGTTAACGCGACCCTCGCGCCTAGTGGGCTGCCAGTGGATAGGGGTTCGGTCGCTGACGTCTGGGAGATTGCGGCTCCGCCGGCTCCTGCCAGTGCCACGGTGCTCAGCAGCGCGCCCAGGATGGAGAGTTTCATAATCCTGCTCTTGTGGGAGATTTCAGGACCCTGGCCATTATTCCGACTTGTCAAGATCGGTCAAGACTGAGACGCATGGACAAGCGCTTCTGGTTCCGGCGTGTGGCGAACTCTTTGAACCTCGCCACACCGCTCGGCCTGCTCATCGCGAGCATCGGCGGCGCCACCAGGCAACCTGGCCCCAACGGGCTCGTCCTGGCCTTCGGCTACCGCTACCGTTTCCCGGCCGCGAGCGCGCTCACCATCGGGAATGTGGTCTTGACCAGGAGCAACTCGCTGAACCACCGGCTCATCCTGCACGAGGACCGGCACGCCACACAGTGGGCGTGGTGCGCGGGGCTGCCCATGGTGCCGCTCTATCTGATCGCCATGCTCGTCTCGGCGATCGTCTGCGGGGACCGGGCTTCCTACAATGTTTTCGAGCGCCTCGCCGATCTGGAAGACGGCGGCTACCCGCGCGCCACCCTCCGGTGGCGAACGCGCAGGAGTGGCGATTGACAGTCATTGTCAGACACATGCACGAGGCGTACGCCGTCAGGGGTTGAGCCGGAGCGTGTGCACGGCCGCCTTCTTGACCGACTCCGGCGTGGAGAGCATCGGCAGCAGCTCTCCACGTGCCCAGGCCTCCGCCTGGTCCACGTAGTTGTCGTGGAAGGCGTGCCCCGAGGCACCCGTCTGGTTGATCCACTGGGATTTGTCCAGGTCGGACAGATCCACGATCATGCGCATCGACGGGACGGCGGTGATCTCATACCCCTTCTGCACGTTCCACCCCGTGGCGTTGACCGCGTCCTTGCCGCCGGGCACGGGCAGCGGGCCGCGGTTGAACAGCGCCTCGACCGGCGCGATGCCCGAGGTCCCCAGCGAGCCGTTGACCAGCTCCAGCTGGTGCAGGTCGCCCCAGCGCCACGACGTGACGTCGTCACCGAGCCGGTCGGCCAGCTCCTGGTGAGCCGAGGCCATAGCCTGGCGCAGGATGTCGTCGCGGGTCTCCTTGCGGTTCTTCGTGGTGACGTCGTCCCAGAAGGGGTCGCCCGGGGCGCCCAGCAGCTGCCTGACGACCTCGTACCATCGGTCGCCGCCGGCCGGCCTGGCCTGCTCGGGCAGGTCGTCGTTGAAGGTCAGCACGAGCACCTGGCGCCACACGGCGTTAAAGTACGCGGCCGCCGCGGAGTCGAGGTCCTCCCTCCTGTCCCACGTCTTCAGCAGCTGCCTGGCCTGGCCGCTGGGCCCTGCCAGGTCGACCTGCATCAGCGCCGGGACCAGCGTCTCCGCGAAGCCGTTGTAGGTGTCCTGCTGGATGCGCGCCATGGCCGCCGCGTCGATCGGGCCCTTCCCGAGCGCCTCCTCGATGAGGCCGCGAATGCGTTCGGAGCGGTAGCCGTACGCCCAGTCCTGCGTCAGCAGGGGGCGGTAGCGCGCGGGGTCGATGACGGCGTTGTTCGCCGTGACGATGAACCCGTCGGCAGGGTCCTCCACGGACGGCAGCCGGTCGAACGGGATCGGCTCCGGCTTCCAGTCGTACTCACCCGTCCATCCGGGGACCGGCCAGGTGCCGTCGCCGTTCTCGCGTACGGGGATGCGTCCGGGGGCCTGGTAACCGATCTTGCCTGATGTGTCGGCATAAATCAGGTTCTGGGCGGGCACTTCGAACAGCGCCGCCGCCGCCTTGAACTGCTCCCAGTCGCTCGCCCTGTTGAGCTCGAAGACGGCGTCGGCCGTCCGCCCCGGCGTCAGCGCCGTCCACTGCAGGGCCACCGCGTTGGCCTCGCCGCTGGGCCGGGCGGTGTCGATCACCTCGTTGATCAGCGGCCCGTGCCGGGTGCTCCTGACCGTGATCGTGACCGGATCGCCGCCGGCCACCTTGATCTGCTCCTTCCTGGCCGCCAGCTTCAGCTGCTCGCCCCGGTAGAGGTACGTGTCGCCCTCCACCTGCTCAAGGAAGAGGTCGGCCACGTCGGGCCCGAGGTTGGTGAAGCCCCACGAGATCTTGTCCGTGTGCCCGATGATCACGCCGGGCACGCCGGAGAAGGTGAACCCGGTCACGTCGTACGGGCACTCCTCCGTGAGCTTCCTGCAGTGCAGCCCCGCCTGATACCAGACGGACGGCAACTGCGGGGCCAGGTGCGGATCGTTGGCCAGCAGCGGCTTGCCGGTGGCCGTGTTCGTGCCGGAGACCACCCACGAGTTGGATCCGACGCCTTCACGGTCCTCGGTGCTCATGGTGTCCGGCACGGCGTCAAGGGCCTCGGCCGCCTGGGCGAGCAGCCGGCCGGCCCGCCGCCGCGGCTCCGCCTCCTGCTCGAAGCGGCCCTGGGCGAGGGCGCCCTGGGTGACGATCGGGGAGTGGCGGTCGTACGGGTAGCCGGGGTAGAGCTGGTCGACCCGCTCCTTGGGCAGCCTGGTGAGGGCGAGCGCGCGGTCGATCTCGTTCTCCACGTTGGAGCGCAGGTCCCACGCCATGGCCTTGAGCCAGGCCACGGAGTCGGCCGCGGTCCACTTCTCCGGCTGGTAGGCGCCGTTCTGGAGCTTCAGCACGGAGTATTCGAGGCTGCGGTCGGAGGCGTTGGGGTTGGCGTCGAGCCAGGTGTTCACGCCCTTGGCGTACGCGTTGAGGTTGTCGCGCGTCTCCTGGGCCAGGCCGCCCAGCTCCTGCTCGGCGACCCGGCGCCAGCCCATGGTCCTGAGCGCCTTGTCGGTCTTGAGGGTGGTGGCTCCGAAGAGCTCCGACAGGCGGCCGGCGGTCATGTGGCGCCGGAAGTCCATCTCGAAGAAGCGGTCCTGGGCGTGGACGAACCCCTGGGCCATGAACAGGTCCGCGGCAGTGTCAGCGTAGATATGCGGAATCCCTGATTTATCGCGATAAATCTCCACATTTCCGGATAATCCCGGCAGCCGCAGCGATCCATCCACCTGAGGGAACGACGTCCGCACCGTGACGACAAGCACCCCCGCAAGCACCAGCGCCAGCGCGAGCAGAACGGTCAACACCCGAGCGAACCACCGCAACGGCCACGGCATCCACGCATAGGGCCTCACCGACTACCTCCATCATGCCGAAACTGGCATCAAGTCTGACAGCCCAAGATCACTCCTTGGACCGTCTAAACTGACGCGCGAGCGCCTCCAGGAGCCAGGCCCCAAGGATCAGGCCCCAAGGATCAAGCCCACGTCTGCCCCTCCGGGGTGTCGCCCACGCGGACCCCCATCTCGGCGAGTTCGTCCCTGAGGCGGTCGGACGCGGCCCAGTCTTCCGCCTCGCGGGCCCGGGCGCGTGCCTCCAGCAACTCCCCGGCTCCGGGCGGCAGCACCCGCGCCTTGCCGATCTCGCTCGGCAGGTCCAGCGCCAGCACCTGATCCAGGTGCAGGAACGCCTCGAGCTTCGCCCCGGGCGCCACCGACTCGTCCCGCTCCAGCTCCCGCAGGGCGCGCAGCGCCGACGGCGTGTCGAGGTCGTCCTCGATGGCCGCCTCCACCCGCGCCACGTGGTCGCGGGGCATGGGGGCGCTGACCGACTCCGACCACTCGGCCACCCGCGACCGCCACCTGCGCAGCGTGCGGTCGGCGGCCCGCAGCGTCTCCCAGGTCAGGTTGAGCTGCTGGCGATAGCGGTGCTCCATGAAGGCCAGCCGCAGCGCCAGCGGGTCGAGGCCGGCCTCGACCACGTCGGAGAGCAGCACCACGTTGCCGGTGGCCTTGGCCATCTTGCGCCCGTCGAACAGCAGGTGCTCACCGTGCACCCAGTGGCGCACGACCTCGTGCCCGGCGGCCGCGTCGGACTGTGCTCGTTCGTCCTCGTGGTGCGGGAACCTCAGATCGATGCCGCCGGTGTGGATCTCGAAGCGCGACCCGAGATAGCGCAGCGACATGGCCGAGCACTCCACGTGCCAGCCGGGGAAACCGCGCCCCGACGGCGCGTCCCAGCTCAGCTCGCCCGTGGCAGGTTTCCACAGGGCCCAGTCTGCGTGGAAACGTTTGCGGGGGTCGACGGCGTCGATGCGGTGGGCGGGCTTCAGCGCGTCCAGGCGAATTCCGGAAATTTCGCCATACGTAGGAAATGTCCGTACGTCGAAGAAGACCGACCCGTCCGGCACCGCGTACGCGTGCCCCTTCTCGATCAGCTTGGCGATCAGCTCGATCATCAGGTCGATGTGCTCGCTCGCGCGCGGCATGTGCTCAGGAGGCCGCAGGCCGAGCGCTCCGGTGTCACGCCTGAAGGCGTCCTCGTAGAAGCGGGCGAGCTCGCTCACCGATCGGCCCTCGGCCCGCGCCTGCGCGAGGACCTTGTCCTCGCCCTCGTCGGCGTCGTCGGCGAGGTGGCCGACGTCGGTGATGTTCTGGCAGACCAGCACGCGCACCCGCCGCAGCTCCAGCACCCGTCTGATCAGGTCGGACAGCAGGTAGGTGCGGAGGTTGCCCACGTGCGCGTGGCGGTAGACCGTCGGCCCGCATGTGTACATTCGCACCGCCCGCCCGGCGGCGATCTCCTCGACCTGCCGGGTGCGCGTGTCGTAGATCCGCACCATCTCCCGAGCTTAGCCGGAGGTCATCCGCCCAGGAAACCGAGGATGTCCCTGTCGCCGCGCTCGCGCAGCCTGTTGAGGATCTCGTCGCGCGTGGCGAGGTCGGACGCCCCGATCCTGGCCCCGATCAGCCGCAGCCCCTCGATCTCCGAGTTGACCGGCGCGGTGATCCCGATGAGGTAGAGGGCCCGGTTGAGCGGTGGCATGCCGGGGGGAGCGGCGGGCATGTGGCGCGTCAGCAGCTCACCGCCGTCCGACACGGTCAGGAACACGTGGTCGCCCTCGCTCGCCTTGGAGTCGGCCAGCACGTTGCGGATCGACCCCATGGTGGGCTGGTTGTGCCAGCTGATGACCACGTCACCGGACGGTGTGGAGGCGGTCAGCGACCCGCCGGGCGCCATCCCGAGGTACGCAGCGAACCCGGTCGGCAGCGGCGAGCCGGAGCCGCGCAGGTGCTCGGCGTTGATGTCCACCCGGTGCCACCAGCGCCCGTCGCGGGAGCGGAAGCTGCGCCGCGTCTCCGACACGTCCTTGCGCGGCTGGTACGGCTCCACCTCCCCGCTCGGCGAGGTGCCCGCCACCCGGATCCAGCCCCGTTGCGTCCGCTCGAACCCGGGGCCGCCGGAGTACGCCCGCACCGAGCTCTCGCTCACGTCGTAGCGGGAGGTCAGGTTCGTCACGATCGTGCTCACCGACGCCTCGCCGCCGGCCCGCTCGATCTCCCGGGCGATCATCTCCCTGATCCCCAGGTATTCGTCGCCGCCCCAGCGGGTCAGGCCGTACTTGTTACGGTCGATCCGGCGGAAGCGGTCGTCGGCGGTGAGCTGGTTGCGGATGCCGACCAGGCTGTAGTCCTCGCCGATGCGCTCCTGGATCTCCTCCGGCGACAACGGCGTGCCGGCCACCGCCAGCACCGCCTCTGCCTTCTCGTTGATGCTGCGCGGCCACGGCACCACGTGCGTGCCGAGCACACGCAGCTGCGGCACGCCCAGGATCCACCGCTCCGCGACGTCCTCCCGCACGCCGAGCTGGGCGACCATGGTCACGGCCTCGGCGAGCGGGTGTGGCCCGTCGGTGAACAGCTGGCGGGTCTTCTCCCTCAGGTCGTCGGCCCCGCCCGCCACGAGCCAGCCGTCGGACTGCTCGTAGCCGGTCAGCAGCGTGCGTACGAACCGCCACACCGGGATGCCCAGGCTGCGCAGCTCGGCGGCGTGCCACGGGACCGCGGCCTGCAGGTCGTCGGCGGGCACGGCCGAGCCCAGCCGGCCGCGCAGCCACGACACGTGCGCGGCCACCGCGGCGGCCTCCGGCTTGGCGAGCCAGGCCTCCACGTGCTCGCGCAGGTCGCGCTCGATCTGCCTGATCCGCTCCCGCGTCACCGAGAACCGCTGCGCCAGCTCGTCGAGCGTGGCCCGCTGCGTCGCGTACAGCCGGTCGCGGGCGATGGCCCGCTGCCGGTCGTCCAGCGCTCCGAACAGGTCGTCGATCAGCTCGGGCAGCGGCTTGTCCGCCTTGGACGGCGCGGGCACGGCCTCGGGAAGGGGTTCGAGCAGCCGCTCGAACACGCCGGTGAACAACTTCTGCACCACGTCCTTGCCCAGCGTCTCCGGCGTCCGTTCGGCCTCGGCGGGGTCGGAGAAGCGCAGCAGCGGCAGGATGTCGCCGAGCATCAGATGACCCCAGCAGGACATGGCCAGGCCGGCCAGGTGGCCCGCCACGGTCTGCGTGCCGGCGATGGCGCAGGCACGGTCGAGAGGGATCGCCTGCCACCAAGCCTCGGGCAGCTGCGGCTCCTCCACGATCGGCGCAATCTGACCAGGGGAGGTCCAGCGCAGTGGTGGCGCGAGGTCGCTCAGGCTGAGGTTCATTGAGGTCCAACCGGCAATGGGACGTTATATCCGCAGTTCAGACTATGTGATCAGAGGGACAAAAAGGGGCTCCCTCGTCCGGAATGGGAGATATAGAGCATCGAGCGGGCACGAGTGCAGGCGACGAACAGTATGCTCCGTTCGCGCTGCAGCGCACGAGCCCTGGCGTGCGGTTCCTCCGGCGGCTCCGCAGGCGGCGGCTCGGGCACCACGCCCTCCGCCACGCCGACGAGCGCCACCCGCTCGAACTCGAGACCTTTCAGGTGCGGGAAGGTCCACGCACGCACATCCAGGCCCGACAGCGCCCGCCGGGCGGCGCGCACATGCCGGACGTCGCGGGCGCCGACCGCGATCTCCGCGGCGGGCACGCCGTCCGCCAGCCATGACTCGATCATGGACCGCAGCCCCTCCAGCTCCTCCTCCTGGGTGGCGTACGCCCTGACCACCGGCCGGGCGCCGTCGCGCGCCGCGCGCAAGCCGTACATGTCGGTGGCGCCCTTGACCAGGCCGGGCGCGAGGCCCCCGCCGCGCAGCCTGACCGCGAACGACAGCAGCTCCTGCGGCAGGCGGTAGGAGAGCTTGAGCGTGTGCTGCACGGCGGAGATGCCGACCGCGCCCAGCGCCACGCGAGCGTCGGTGACCCGCTGGTGCGGGTCGCCGACCACGAACAGGTCGTCGCGCGCGTGCGGCGCCGCCGCCCGCAGCAGCCGCCACTGGGCCGGGCTGACGTCCTGCGCCTCGTCCACCACGATGTGACGGTACGGCTTGTGCCCCGGATCGATGTCGTCGAGCAGGTCGCCCGTCGCGCGCGACAGCAGCCTGAGCGCCTCGTCGGTCAGCTCGGCCAGCGAGCGCGCCCCCTGCCCGACCAGCGCCGGTCGCCGGCCCTCCGCGTCGGTCACGATCCGCAGGGCCAGGCGATCGGCGTTGTCCACCTCGACCCGCTTACGCACCACCTCATCATCGATCAGAAGGTCGAGTTTCGCAGACAGTTCTTCGGCAAGCCCCTGGGAAAACGTCACGAGCAGCACCGGTCCCGCGCCGTGCGCGGCCAGATGAGCGGCCCTGTGCAGGGCGACGACGGTCTTGCCGGTGCCCGCTCCACCCACCACCAGCACCGGGCGCTCGTAACGCGCGGCCCTGGCCAGCCGGTGCTGCGGCGGGTGCAGGAACGTGCACCAGTCAGGCGCACGCAACACCCGGTCGAGCTCCACCTTGTCGGCCACGAACACCGCCCGGTCCGGGCTGCGCAGCAGCGCCGCGTACAGATCGCCGGCGTCGACCGGCCCCCGCTCCTCACCCGAGGCGCGCCAGGCGTCCAGCTCCCGCCACGCCTCCCCCAGCGTGCCGCCGCGGGCGAGCACCGCGAGCGGGGCGTGCTGGGTGGGCGGCAGCAGAGGTTCCAGCGCCGCCACGTCGGCTTCGGTCGTGACCAGCCTGAACAGCGGCAGCGCGTGAAGGTCCAGGCCGAGCGCGAGCAGATCACCGTCGCAGATCGGGGCGAACAGCCCAGGCGAGCGCACCGACCTGCGTAACGCGGGCTCGACCCGTTCGAGCGCCTCGGCGTCCCACTCCTCGATCACGCCGAGCACCGGGTTGACGCCGAACCTGTGGCGCTGCGCGTACGACCAGGCATCCGGGTCGGGCAGCACCGTACGCAGCCAGACCACGTCCCGCTGCCGCACCACCACCCCGCGATGCCCCTCGGCCAGGCGGAGCGTCGCGACCCTCGCGTCCCTGGCGCCCCGCACCCGCTGCGGATGCGGGGCGCCGGCCACGTTGAGCAGGAACCGGCGCAGCGCGACCACGGCATCCCTGCGCACCGGCGGTGCCAGTGCGCTGAGCTCCCTGGGAAACTCAGGGCCGATCGCGAGCCGCGGCACCGGCTCAGTCCAGGAGGGCGAGCAGGTCGCGGTCCCCGCGCTCGCGGAGCCTGGTGAGCAGGTCGGGCAGGCTGACCGGGCCCGTCATCCCGATCCTGGTGGCGATGACCCGGGCCGCCTGGTCCCTGGTGCCTCCCGGGGCGGTGTACCCGACCAGGCGCAGCGCCTTGGTGATCTTCTCCGCGCCCTGGGCGGCGACCGGCAGGTGCCTGGCCCTGAGGACACCCTCGTCCGACAAGGTCAGGAACAGGTGCCCGCCCTCGCGCGCGCCGACGTCGACCAGGAGACGCTCGATCGATTCGAGCACCGGCCCGCCGTGCCACGTCATCGTCAGCTCGCCCGCGGCGCTCCTGACCGTCCTGCTCTCGCCCGGCGACAGGCCCAGGTACGACGCGAACCCCGTCGGCAGCGCGCACTCGCCGCCCGCGAGCTGCTCGGCGGTCACGTCGATGCGCAGCCACCAGCGCCCGTCGGGCTGCCTGAAACAGCGCCGGGTCTGGGAGACGTCCTTCAACGGCTGGTACGGCTGGCCGGCCTCGTCGGCGGAGTCGCCGTTCGACTCACCCGCCGGAGCGACCGGCGCGAACGCCTGGAACTGCGGCGGGCCGACCGGCGGGGGCGCCGCCTGAACCGGGCCGAACGCCGACTGCGCCTGCGGCTGGGCCTGCGACTGCTGCGCGGGGGCGGCCTGGGGCTGGGGCTGCGGCTGGGGTGCCAGGGTCGCCAGGACGAACTGCCAGGCCGGCACCTCCAGCGCGCGGATCTCCATGTGGTGCCAGTCGGCCGCGCCGATGAGCTGCTCCTTGGGAGCAGCCGGGCCCAGCGTCCGCACCAGGTCGTCCAGGTGGGCGCGGTACGGCGCCGCCTCCTCGCTGGCCAGCCACTGGTCGAGGCGGGCGCGCAGCTCGTCCTCGGTGGCGGCGATCTCCGCCGGGGGGACGGCGAAGAGCTTGGCCAGCTGGTCCACCGCCGAGGGTTCGTCGGTGAAGATCCGGTTCTGCGCCACCGCCCAGCTCTTGTCGTCCAGCCCGGCGAACGCGGCCTCGATGAGCTCCGGCAACGGCTGGTCCGGCCCGGAGGCCGCCTCCGCCACCGGTTGGGGCTCCACGACGCCCGGCTCGGACACCGGCGCCACATCGCCCTCAGGCTCGGGCTCCGGCGCCACATGGGCCTGAGGTCCGGGTTCCGGCGCTGCGCCGATCTGGGGCGCCGCTACGTCCTGGGGCTCGGGTTCCGGCGCGGCGTTGCGCTGATGCTCGGGCTCCTGCCCGGCCGCGCCCACCGGCTCCGCACCCTCAGGGGAGGACTCCAGCACGTCCTCACCCGGCGCGAGGGCATCGGCCGCGCTTCCCGCCCGCCCACCGGACGGCTGCCACGACTGCTCCGCCGCCGCGGCGGGCGCACCCTCAACGGAGGGGTACCGCCCGGGCGGCTGCGCCTCGGATTGCGCCTGCCCGCCCTCCGCCCGCTCGATCTCCGCCTGCTCACCCTGGAGCTGGTCGAACTGCTCGAACGGAGGGTTCTCGGGCCGGGGCTCGGCCGGCTGGTCCGTGCCCTTCCCCGGGCTCTCCATACCGTGCGCGGCACCGCCGCTTTCAGCCTCGGGCTCCGCGACCCGCTCAGGACTCACGGCCTCGGCCGCAGGTTCGGCGACCGGCTCAGGACTCACGGCCTCGGCCGCAGGTTCGGCGACCGGCTCAGGGCTCAGGGTCTCGGCCGGAGGTTCCGCGACCGGCTCCGCACTCGCGGCCTCAGCGCCATGACCGGCCACTCTCGCGGCTTCGACCGGTTCGGCGGCGAACTGTGCCGGCGCCTCAGCGGCACGTTCACCGACCGCGTGAGGCGTCTCGTGCTCAGCGGCCCGCCCGTGGAGCTCGCCCGCCTCGACGGCCTCCTGACCCGCGCCCGCCTGATCGGCCGCGACGGAGGGCTCCGCGCCCGGCTGCTCGGCCGCCGCTGGGTGCGCGGCTGCGAGCGCCTGAGACGCGTGCTCTCCCCGCCGGGTCTCGCGTGGCGGCTCCTCGGCCGTCTGCGCGGGCTCCGGGGCGGCGGCGACGGGCTCGGACCCGTGAGCCGATTCCGGCGCGGCCGGTGCGGGGGTCAGGATCGGGCCGACCGTGGCCGCGGCCTCGGCCGCCGGTGCCGGGTGTTCGGGACGCGGGCGCGCGAGGCGCACCAGGACCGTGGAGAACAGCGTGTTCAGCACCGGCCGCGCCTGGACGAAGGGCTGGTCGACCAGCTCCCGGCTGGTCAGCGCCAGCAGCCCCGTCCACGAGCCGGTCCGGTCGAGCGCGATGGCGACGGCGGGCTCGTCGGCGTCATCGGGCTCCAGGACGTGCAGTGCCGGCAGGACGTCGCCCACCGCCGCCGCGGGCCAGTGCTCCAGGGCGATCTCCGTGAGCAGCTCGCCCAGCGACTCCGGGCCGATGGCCGCGAGCACGTGTGGCATGGGCAGGGTACGCCACCACGCGTCCGGCAGGTCCGGTTGCCCGGTGAGTAGCGTGATCGTCGACGCGTCGCTCCACCTCAACGGTGGTACGAGGTCGCTCAGGCAGAAATTCATCCCGTTCCGTTCACCAGCCCCTCACGCCGCCGCAGCGGTGCAGCCATGGTCTCGCCGCCCACGGAACAGACCATAGTCCGGCAAAACAGCCCTACGCATCATGCACTACGCATCAGCGCCGAACAGCGGCAAAGCGTAGGCGCACGTAGTCGGCCATCCAGCCACTCTCCCTGCGCAGCGCAGGAGCGGCCAGTTCGTTGACGCGCCGCAGCAGGGGCCCCACGATGTCCGGCGGGAGCCCCTCGAGCACCGAGGCGGCGAACGTGTTCACCCAGTCGGCGGCTCCGCCCGGGCACTCGTCGAGGGGTGTCGGCCGGTCGAAGTATTCGAGCAACCTGACGACGAAACCCTCCTGTTCGAGACGCCGGGCGTACTCGGCAGGCGTGGGAAAATACCACGGCAGGTCGGGTTCGCGCAGGCCGTACTCCCGCCAGGCGGTGAGCATCGCGGCGGTCAGCTCGGCGCAGTTGCCCGCTCCGCCCATTTCCGCGACGAAGCGCCCGCCGGGCGTGAGCGCCTCGCGGACGTTCGCGATCACGGTGCCAGGGTCGCGGCTCATCCAGTGCAGCGCCGCGTTGGAGAAGACCGCGTCGTACGGTTCGACGACGGTGAAGTCGTGCCCGTCGCCGACGATGAAGTTGATGCCCGGATACTGTGCCAGCGCCTTCTCGATCATCTTGGCGGAGCCGTCGATGCCGAGCACGTCGGCGCCTCTGAAGGCGATCTGGGCGGTGAGCACTCCGGTGCCGCACCCGAGGTCGAGCACGCGCTCGCCGGGTCGCGGGTCGAGCAGGTCGACCAGTGGCGCGCCCTGGGTCGAGACGTAGCCGAAGCTGCTGTCGTAGGCGCGACTGTTCCACCGCTCCAAACTCGGCGTGTCGTATCGCAAGACGATCAGCTCACATTCGATCAGACAACGGGCCCCCGTGGCCGTGCTGTCCGTTCACTTTAGAGCCTGAACGTCCCTACGACATATCAAGTCACATCGGACTCATCCCATGCTCTTCGCCCATCGCCTCTTGAGGTACGCCTTCGCCGCGTCTGCCTGCGGAATCGTCAGGATGACCGGAGGGCCGGGCGCCTTGGGCAATTTCGCGGCCTGCTCGGCGTCGAGCGTGCCCTTCATGCGCATCGCCTCGGTGCGCGCGGGCCGGGCGAACCCCTTCTGGAGCAGGTTCTGGCCCTCGTCGGAGAACAGGAACTCCTGCCAGAGCCTGGCCGCGGCCGGATGCGGCGCCGTCTTGCTGATCGCCTGCATGTGGTAGTCGCCGAGCGCTGAGTCGCGAGGGATCGTCACCTTCCACGCGTCGGGCTGGTGCGCGCTGCGGGCCGCGTTCAGGTGGTCCCAGGCGACGATCGTGTTGGCCTTGGCTGGTTCCGTGAGCCTGCCCGCCTGCTTGAGCTTGGCGAACAGCGACACTCCCTGCGCGGGCTGCGGCACGCCGGCCCGCATGGAGGCGGCCATCACGCCGTCGAACGCCGACGCCGAGCGCAGCGGGTCGCCGTCGAGCGCGACCCGGTAGCCGGGCTTCAGCAGGTCGGCGAAGGAGGCGGGCGGCTTGACGGCGCGCGGGTCGTACCCGATGGACATGTAACCCCCGTAGGCGGCGTACCAGCCGCCTGACGGGTCCTTGATCTGGTCGGGCAGGTCCTGCCAGCCCTGCACCTTGTACGGGGCGAACCGCCCGGCTCCGGCGATGGCCACGTCCATCGTCAGGTCGAACACGTCGGGTTTGAGCTGGGCGGCGACGTCGAGCTGGCGTTTGCTGCCGGCGTTGGGCTCGAGCTCGTTGACCTTGATGTCGTACTTGTCGGCGAAGGTGTCGATGATCTCGCCGTAGTTGACCCAGTCGCGGGGCAGGGCGATCACGTTGAGCTCGCCCTCGCGCGCCGCGGCCTCGGCGAGCCGCTCCATGGTGCCGAAGCCCGCCTTCATGGAGGTGGCCCGGGCGTTGACGGGCGGCAGGTTCTTGGCCTCGGTGGAGGCGGAGTCGGTGGACGACGCGCCGCATCCGGCGCTGGCGAGGATGGCTGCTGCGGCGGCGCAGGTACGTACAGTCACACAATGAATACTTACCGCTACATCCGCCGAGGTCGAGGAGGCGCGGCCGGAACGACCCTGGCGGCTACGAGCGTCTCTTCAGGGATCTCCACCAGCGTGCCGTCCTTCTTGCGGACGGTCAGCACCCCGGACTCCCACGACACGAGGATGCCCACCGTGTCGCGAAAGCCTTCTGGAACGCGCCTTCGGGTGGTGATCCGTGCGCCGATATCCTGGCTTGTGATCGCGATGACGAGCCGTGCCGCCACGAGTTTGCCACCCTCCGTTTCGGGCTGTCGGCAAGCACGGCAATACTAGGGCGTAGCAAACCGCGGTCAGAGTCATGCCATGGTGCGGAGAGAAGGAGCTCGAGGTGACCTACGTCATCGCGCAGCCTTGCGTGGACGTCCTGGATAAGGCGTGCATCGAGGAATGCCCCGTTGATTGCATCTACGAGGGCGAGCGCATGCTTTACATCCACCCCGACGAGTGCGTGGACTGCGGCGCTTGTGAGCCTGTATGCCCCGTCGAGGCCATTTTCTATGAGGACGACCTTCCCGAGCAGTGGAAGGACTACTACAAAGCGAACGTGGACTTCTTCGAGGACCTCGGCTCGCCCGGTGGCGCCTCGAAGGTCGGCAAGATCGAGAAGGACCACCCGGTGGTGGCCGCCCTGCCGCCGCAGGCAGAGGGCGACTGACGGTCCCGGCACGGAGCGAGCGGGGGCATCCAGGCCGGGTGCGCCCCGTTCTCGAGTCGTGCCCGGCGCTCGATACGGCAACGTGACACCCTGGAGAACCGTGAACAACCTGCCTGACTTCCCCTGGGACAAGCTGGAGCCGTACAAAGAGCGCGGGCTGGCACATCCCGGCGGCATCGTCGACCTGTCGGTCGGCACGCCCGTCGACCCTGTGCCCCAGACCGTCCAGGACGCGCTGGCCCAGGCGTCCGACAGCCCCGGCTACCCCTTCACCCACGGCACCAAGGCGCTGCGCGAGGCCGCCGCCGGGTGGCTGCGCCGCCGGCACGGCGTCACCGTCGACCAGCGTGACGTGCTCCCGGTGATCGGCTCCAAGGAGTTCGTCGCCTGGCTGCCCACCTACCTCGGGGCCCGGCGGGTCATCTTCCCCGAGCTGGCCTACCCCACCTACGACGTGGGCGCCCGGCTGGCCGGTGCGGTGGCGACCGCCGCCGACAGCACGCTCGCGCTCGGCCCCGAGCGGGTCGACCTCGTCTGGGTCAACTCTCCCGGCAACCCGACGGGCCGGGTGCTGCCGGTGGAGCACCTGCGCAAGGTCGTGGCGTGGGCGCGCGAGCGCGGCACGGTCGTGGCCTCCGACGAGTGCTACATCGAGCTCGGCTGGGAAGAGGAGCCGGTCTCGATCCTGCACCCAGACGTCTGCGGCGGCTCCCACGAGGGGTTGCTCGCGGTTCACTCGCTCTCCAAACGCTCCAACCTGGCCGGATACCGCGCCGGGTTCGTGACGGGTGATCCCGTCCTGGTCAAGCGGCTGCTGGAGACGCGCAAGCACGCGGGCATGATCATGCCCGCTCCCGTCCAGGCGGCGATGACGGCCGCGCTCGGCGACGACGCGCACGCCGACCGGCAGCGCGAGCTCTACTCCGCCCGACGCGTCCTGCTACGCCCCGCGCTGGAGCGGGCCGGGTGGCGCGTCGACCACTCGACGGCCGGGCTGTACTTCTGGGCGTCGAACGGGCAGAGCGCCTGGGATCAGGTGGCCAAGCTCTCCGAAATCGGTATTTTGGTCGCGCCTGGCGAGTTCTACGGATCGGCAGGTGAGCGGCACATCCGCATCGCCGTCACGGCCACTGATGAGCGGATCGGTGCGGCCGTGCGCCGCCTCCAGTAGGATCGCGCGACATAGCCCGCCGCGCGGGCTTGACGCATAAATTGATAAGAGCTTTTGCCGAGACAGACCGCGAGTGGAGCGAGCTGATCGATGAGCATGACCTCCATGGTCGTACTCGGGCTGAGCATCGTCACCATCCTGCTGTTGCTGGGTGCCTTCCTGGCCACCCTGCGCCAGGACAGGAAGGGCCGGACGAGCGCGCCGCCGGCTGAGGTCGCTCCCGTCGAGACCCCGCTGGCCGCGCCGGTGATCGCGCCCGGGCATGCCGGCACCGACTACACCGACCCTCGCACGATCCAGGTCGGCGACCGGATCGAGGTGCAGGGCTCGCCTGCGCGCGTGCTCGGCGCCATGCACGTCTCGTGGCAGGGCAACCAGTGGGTCGAATACCTCCTGCGCGACGGCTTGCGCCGCCTCCAGTGGTTGTCGGTGGAGGTGCTCGACGGCGACCCGCCGCACCTGGAGGTGCTGCTCTGGACCGACGTGCCCACTCAAGGCATGGTCCCGGCCAAGAGCATGCTGATCATGGAGGGTGTGGAGTTCTTCCCGATCGAGCGGGGCACTGCCGCGTTCAGGAGCGAGGGCGACACGGGAAACCCCGACAGGGGCCTGCTCGACTTCGCCGACTATCGTGCCTCGGACGGGCGGCTGCTCTCCTTCGAACGCATCCAGGGCCGCTCATGGACGGCCTGCTACGCCCAGCCGCTGCCGCCCGGCTCGATCTCCATCGTGCGCAGGGCGTCCTGACACGGCGCTACGACAGGTCGACCCGGCGGGCGCTCGCCTGGCCGCCCGTCTGCCAGCCGTCGCGCTCGAAGTCGTTGACCCAGGTGGCGCCGTTGTAGCCGACGCGGTTGAGCGCGTACTTCTCGGCGTGGGCCACCGACCACGCAGCCACCAGCCAGCCGCGCCGTTTCGTGGTGATCGCCGTGCTGCCGAGCGCCCTGGCGAGTTGCTTGCGGGCCACGGCGGTCCGCGACTTCGGAGCGGAGGTCTTGCCGGAGGGATACCAGCAGTGCACCGCCTGGGGGACACGCCCGGTGAACGCCGCGGCGAGAATCTCGGCCTCGTTCTCGTGCGCGGCATAGGCGTAACCGCCCGCCGAGCGCTGCACGGCCTGCGCCGCCTCCGCCAGCGGGATCTTGCGGTAGTTCTTCACCTTGACCAGGGCGGCGAAGAACTTTTTGGTGGCGTAGACGGGGTCCATGAGCTGCTTCTTCTTGCCCCAGCCCTGTGACGGGCGTTGCTGGAACACGCCCACCGAGTCGCGGTCGCCGAAGTTGACGTTGTAGAGCTTCGACTCCTGGATCGCCGTCGCGTACGCGATCACCACGGCCCGCTCCGGCAGCCTGCGCCGCGCCGCGACCGCCGCGATGGTGGCCGAGATCTGCGCCTGCTCGGGATCGAGGTTGCGGACGCCGCCGGGCGTGTTGACCACGCAGTACGCGTGGCGCTCGGCCAGCTGAGGCGTCCGCTTGAGAAGGTGGTACAGGCCAACGGAAATGGCCACGGCGAGCACGATCACGATGATCGCGATGGTGATGACCCCACGGGAGAAGCGCACGCGCACGCTGAAGAACCTACCCGGACGGATAAGCTCCGAGGCCATGAGTCACCTGAGCACCTCGTCACCGATATCGCCGGTGGTGGACGAGCTGTGGGAGCGCAGGGCGGAGTTGTCGCCCGCCGACGTCGACGCGCGCAACGTGGTGGTCGGCGCGGTCGACCTGCTCGACAAGGGCGCGGCCAGGGCGGCCCGCCTGATCGACGGCGACGTCGTCGTGGACGAGCGCGCCAAGCGGGCGATCCTGCTCAGCTTCACGGTGCTCGGCATGGCCCGCTCGCAGGTGGGCGACTTCCAGCACCACGACAGACACCCGCTCAAGAGCTCGTTCGACGGGGTGCGGGTGGTGCCGGGGGCGATCGCCCGGTGGGGCTCCTACCTGGCGCCCGGGGTGGTGCTGATGCCGTCGTTCACGAACGTCGGTGCGTACGTGGACGCGGGCACCATGGTCGACACCTGGGCCACGGTCGGATCCTGCGCCCAGATCGGCAGGAACGTGCATCTGTCCGGCGGGGTGGGCATCGGCGGCGTGCTGGAGCCGCCCGGCGCCGTCCCGGTCGTCGTCGAGGACGACGTGCTGGTCGGCAGCCGGGCGATGATCGTCGAGGGCGCCCGGGTCGGGCAGGGCGCGGTGGTCGGCGCGGGAACGATCCTCTCCGGCTCGATCCCGGTGATCGACGTGCGGACGGGCGAAGAGGTCGCCCGCGGCCGGATCCCCGCGTGGTGCGTGGCGGTCAGCGGCACCCGCCAGAAGGAGTTCCCCGGCGGCACGTTCGGTCTGCCCTGCGTGCTCGTGCTCAAATACCTGGAGCCGGGGCAGCGGCACGACAAGGCGGCGCTGAACGAGGTGCTGCGCGAACACGGAGTGAACACCTGATGCTTGACCTCACGCAGGACGTACGCGCGCTCACCGCCGCGATCGTGGACATCGAGTCGGTCAGCGGCGCCGAGCGGCGGCTGGCCGACGAAGTGGAGCGGGCGTTGTCCACGCTGCCGCACCTGAAGGTCGACCGGTCGGGGGAGACCGTCGTGGCCCGCACCCAGGCAGGCCGCCCCGAGCGGGTGCTGATCGCCGGGCACCTCGACACCGTCCCCGTCGCCGCCAACCTGCCGAGCAGAGTGAAGGGAGACCTGCTGTACGGGTGCGGCACGTCCGACATGAAGTCCGGCGTGGCGGTCGCGCTCAAGCTGGCGGCGGCCGTCCCGGCGCCGGGCAAGGACATCACGTACGTCTTCTACGACTGCGAGGAGGTCGAGGCCGAGCGCAACGGCCTCACCAGGGTCGCCAGAGACCACCCCGACTGGCTGGCGGCCGACTTCGCGGTGCTGATGGAGCCGACCGACGGCGTCATCGAGGGCGGCTGCCAGGGCACGCTGCGCGCCGAGGTCACCGTGACGGGCAAGCGCGCCCACAGCGCCAGGTCGTGGTTGGGGGTCAACGCCGTTCACGGGATCGAGCCGGTGCTCGCCAGGCTCAACGCCTACGAGGCGCGGCGGCCGGTGGTGGACGGTCTCCGGTTCCACGAAGGTCTGAACGCGGTCGGCGTGCGCGGCGGGGTCGCGGGCAACGTCATCCCGGACCAGTGCGTGGTGACCGTCAACTACCGCTTCGCGCCCGACCTGTCGATCGAGCGGGCCCAGGAGCACGTACGCGAGGTGTTCGACGGTTTCGAGGTGGCCTTCGTCGACGCCGCGCCCGCCGCGAGGCCCGGCCTGACGCATCCGGTGGCGGCGGCCTTCACCGGGGCGGTCGGCGGCACGCCGCGCGCCAAGCTGGGCTGGACCGACGTCGCCCGCTTCTCCGCGCTGGGGGTGCCCGCCGTCAACTACGGGCCGGGCGATCCGAACCTTGCGCACCAGCAGGGGGAGTACGTGTCGCTGCCGAAGATCGTCGAGAGCGAGCGGGCCATGCTCGACTGGCTGTCCACATGAAAGTGGCCTTCCTCGCCGGCCATTTGGCGGGGAAGACCACTTTCAGTCCCGAGCAGCACCCTCGGCAGTTAGACGCGGGGGAGTCGAAATCCGGTTCCATGCTTCTTCCAAGATTTTTTATCGGCTGTTGTCAAGGCGTCTACCTGCGTTTTTGCGCCGGGATGCCCCTCTGCCCGCCGGGGCGATGCGGCTCCGGCCACCGAGTGGAGGTGGAACCGGCCGCGTCCAAAGGCGACTAGCGTGACCCGCATGGAACAGTCACGTCGGGAACGCCGTCAGGGGCAGGCCGTCTTCCGCGGCAGCCTCGTCCCCACCTCCACACACGACCAGCGCCTGCTCGCCCGCCAGGGGCCCTCCGACTGGGTGCACATGGACCCGTGGCGGGTGCTGCGCATCCAGGCCGAGTTCGTGGAGGGTTTCGGCCAGCTCGCCGAGCTGCCGCCGGCGGTCACCGTCTTCGGCTCGGCGCGCATGGGCGAGGAGTCCCCCGACTACGCGCAGGGCCGCCGGCTGGGCCGGGCGCTGGCGGAGGCGGGCTACGCCGTCATCACGGGCGGCGGGCCTGGCCTCATGGAGGCCGCCAACCGGGGCGCGCGCGACGTGGACGGCGCGGTGTCCGTCGGGCTCGGCATCGAGCTGCCGTTCGAGCAGCGCATGAACGACTACGTCGACCTCGGCATCGAGTTCCGCTACTTCTTCGTGCGCAAGACGATGTTCGTCAAATACTCCTGCGGCTTTATCGCCCTGCCCGGCGGTTTCGGCACGCTCGACGAGTTGTTCGAGGCGCTCACGCTGGTGCAGACGCGCAAGGTCACCTCCTTCCCCGTGGTGCTGATGGGCACGGAGTTCTGGGGCGGGCTGCTCGAGTGGGTCAAGAGCAGCCTGCTCGGCACCGCGAAGATCGCGCCCCAGGACCTTGAACTGATCACCGTCACCGACGACGTCGACGAGGCCGTACGCATCATCGCGGACGCCGACCGGGCACGATCGGAGCAGCAGGAGGAGGAACTGGCGTCCGCCGCCGCCCAGCCCGCGGAGCCCCAATAGGCTGGCCCCTCGTGAACATCTGCGTCTTCTGCGCCTCGAGCCTGCGCATCGACCCGAAGTACATCGAGCTGGCCCGGCAGGTCGGCACCGAGCTCGCCAAGCGCGGCCACACGCTGGTGAGCGGCGGTGCCACCGTCTCCTGCATGGGCGCGGTCACCTCGGCCACCAGGGCCGCCGGCGGGCGCACGGTCGGCGTGATCCCGCAGGTCCTGGTGGACATCGAGGTGGCCGACGAGGATTCCGACGAGCTGATCGTCACCAACGGCATGCGCGAGCGCAAGGGCGTCATGGACGCCCGCTCCGACGCCTTCCTCGTGTTGCCGGGCGGCATCGGCACGCTGGAGGAGCTCTTCGAGATCTGGACCGCGCGGGTGCTCGGCATCCACGACCGCCCCTTGGTGATCCTCGACCCCTGGGGCCTGTACGAGCCGCTCAGGACACTCATCAGCACCATGTACGACCAGGGTTTCACCCGGGCCGACGTCTTCGACGCGATCTCCTGGACGTCCACCGTGGACGAGGCGTTCGCCCACCTCGAAGCCCGTTCGCAGCCCGTGCGGCCCAGTGTCGCCGAACTCGGCGAGGCGACCGGCTGACCGGATTGCGCTGCTTGCGGTGATGCTGAACGAGCTCCGCCGTATGAGTACGATGCCAATGTGCTGGTCGTACTCGCCATCGCCGCGATCGCCATCTTGGCATGCGTGGTCTTGGTCTCCCTTGGCAGGGGCGGTGAGCTGACCGAGTTCCCGCCGGACGTGCCGCCCCTCGACCTGCCCGAGCCCGGGCAGCTCACGGCGGTCGACGTCATGGCGCTCCAGTTGCCGGTCAACCTGGTCGGCTACCACACGCAGAGTGTCGACGAGACCCTGCGCAGGGCCGCCAACGCGATCAGCGCCCGTGACACCCGGATCGCGGTGCTGGAGCAGCGCGTCTCCGAGCTGCTGTCGAGCCGGCTCTACGCGCGGCAGGAGATCCACGCCGCGCCGGGCGCCGGTCTGCGCACGGACCACGCGCCGCAGGCCCCTGCCGCCTACAGGGAGCTGCCCGAGTCGGGCGACCCGGTGCCCGGCGGGGGGTCCTGGGACGACGACGCGGAGGGGCAGTACACGCAGTGGCGCGTCTCCCCGCGGGATGCCGCCGTCGAGCAGGCCTCCAACGGCGCCTCGGCGGCCGGACACGAGTCCGGGGAAGGCGACGGCCCCGGCACCGGCACCGGCACCGGCACCGGCGACGGAGTCGCGGACGGGCGGCGGGCCGCGGACGGTGGCGAGCGCGCGGACCTGCCGGAGGGCCTGATCCAGGACGGCGAAGGACCGCAGGGCGTGACCCGCGACGGCGAGCGGGGGGAGCCGCCTGCCGAGCCGATCGCGGCGGAGACAGGCGACACGGAGACTGGCACGACGCCAAAGGGCGGCACGGAGACGGGCGGCTCGCAGACGGGCGGTGAGCCGGAGCCCGGCACGGAGGCGCGTGTCGAGCGGGAGACCGGCACGGAGACGGGTGGAGAGCCGAAGACCGGGGAAACGCGCGGAGAGGCGGAGCCGCCCGCGCGCTCCACACTGGAAGACGACCGGCCGTGACGGAGCCGATCCGCTGCACCTGGCCGGGCATGGCCGACCCGACGTACCTCGCCTACCACGATGAGGAGTGGGGCCGCCCGGTCAAGGGTGACGACGCGGTCTTCGAGCGCGTGGCGCTGGAGGCGTTCCAGTCGGGCCTGTCGTGGCTGACGATCCTGCGCAAAAGGGAGAACTTCCGCGCCGCCTTCGACGGCTTCTCGATCGTCAAGGTCGCCGCGTACACCGAGCAGGACGCCCAACGGCTGCTGGGCGACCCTGGCATCGTCCGCAACCGGGCCAAGATCGAGGCCGCGATCAACAATGCCAGGGCCGCGCTCGAGTTGCCCGAGGGGTTGTCGGACCTGGTGTGGCGCTTCTCCGAGCCCGACGCGGCCGTGCCGAGGACGATGGCCGACGTGCCCGCCACGACCCCCGGCTCCAAGGCGCTGGCCAAGGAGCTGAAGAGGCACGGCTTCACCTTTGTCGGCCCGACCACGGCCTACGCGCTGATGCAGGCCATCGGCCTGGTCAACGACCACATCGAGGGCTGCCTGGCACGCTCACGCCGACCGGCCTGACACGGCCGCCCCCGTCAGGTGGTGCCCGTCACGTGCCCTCGAACGTGGGGCGTTCCTTGGCGAGGAAGGCCCTGGTGGCGTTCTGGTGGTCGCGGGAGGCGGCGCACGCGTCCTGAAGGTCGGCCTCCAGCGCCAGCGCGTCGGGCAGCGCGTGCGTCGCGGCGTACGCCAGCGCCCGTTTGGTGGCGGCGTACGCCACGGTCGGGCCCTGAGCCAGCGACCCGGCGAGCTCCCGCGCGGTCTTCAGCACGTCGTCCGGGGGGACCACGCGCGTGACCAGCCCCAGCTCCAGCGCGCGGGCCGCGTCGACAGGCTCGCCGAGCAGCAGCAGCTCGGCGGCCCTGCCCTGGCCGACCAGCCGCTGCAGCGTCCACGACGCGCCCGAGTCGGGAGCCAGCCCGATGCCCGCGAACGCCAGCGCGAACTTGGCCCTGTCGGACGCCACCCGCAGGTCGCAGGCGAAGGCCAGGGACGCGCCCGCGCCCGCCGCGACGCCGTTGACGGCGGCCACCACCGGCTTGCCCATGGTGGCGATGAGCTCCACGATCGGGTTGTAGTGCTCGCGCACGGTGTTGGCCAGGCCGTGGCCCGCCTCCAGGTTGCCGGCGTGCTCGCGCAGGTCCTGGCCCGCGCAGAAGGCCCGCCCCGAGCCGGTGAGCAGGACGGCCCTGACCGCGGGGTCGGCCGCCGCCCGGCGCAGCCCGTCGAGGAGGGCCTGCTTGGTCTCGGCGGTCAGCGAGTTCATCGCGTCGGGACGGTCGAGGGTGATGGTGGCGACGGCGTCGGCCACGTCATAGCGGATCAAAGCAACTCCCTGTCGACGAACGCGGCGGCTGCGGGCAGCAGCCGGGCGGCTTCCTGCTCGAAGTAGACCCTGGCCTTCTCGCCCGGCCAGCCGGCGGGCAGCAGTTCGGGCGGCAACCCCGGGTCGCGGAACAGGAAGTTGCGCCAGCCGTGCACGAGCCTGCTCCTGGTGGCGAACACCTGGTCGGCCGGTGCCCCCTCCGGGAGCCCGCTGATCAGCGTGTCAGCCTCGGCCAGCCAGTGTTCGTACGCCTCGCCGATGGCGGTCAGATCCCACGCCCTGGCGACGAGCTCGCGGGGGTCGCCCTCCAGCGCCGAGTCGAACCTGTCGGCCCGCACGCCCTCGCTCTCGAGCAGGTTGTCCAGCTCGATCGACGAGCGTGGGCCGATCCAGGCCGTCTCCGACAGCGCGGCGTAGCCCAGGAACGTCAGATCGGCGCGGAGCCGCTCCCTGCGGGGCCGGTCCTTGACCGGTCCGAAGACGATCAGATGCCACCTGCCGTGCCAGGTCAGCGTTCCGGCTCGGTAAATTCTCAGCGCCGCCTCGTCCAGGCGCCTGACGCACTTCGGCGTCAGCCCGTAGCCGGGCCCCTGAGGAAGCCTGATCGGTTGCAGCCAGCCCTGCCGGACCATGCGCGAAACCGCCGTACGCACGGCGGGAGCGGCGATTTCCAGAGGTTTCATGAGCCGGACGAGCGCGGCCACGGTGGCTTGCCCACCGCGCGAGCGCAGGTGGTCTCCATAGAGGTCGAACAGAGCGGCGCGAGCGTGCACGAAGTCCAGTTTGGACGCGATCGCCGACCTCGACAACGCATTCTGGGAGGAGATCGTTACCCATGAGCGCTCTCGATGCGGGAGAATAGGACATCACAGAAGACGTGAATGCGCCGACCACCCCCGACGGGCGGTCGGAAATCGCGGGCCGCGGGAGCCCAAGGCAGGAAGGGAAACACGCATGGCGGCGATGAAGCCGCGGACCGGCGATGGTCCGCTCGAGGTCACCAAGGAAGGGCGCGGCATTGTCATGCGGGTCCCCCTGGAAGGTGGCGGCCGGCTCGTCGTGGAGATTTCCGCCGACGAGGCCAAGGCGCTCGGCGAGGCGTTGAAGAACGTCGTCGGCTGAGCGCTCCCGAGAGACACTTTTTGTTCTACGACCCTGGCGATAATCCGGCGCCAGGGTCGCTGACGTTCGAGGAGAGATCCCGTGCCCATAGAGACCACTGCGTCGGTGGTCGCCGATGTTTCCGACGATCCCGAGTTGCTGGCCGTCCCCTACACCTCTGATCTCACCCCAGCGCACGCGGTCGAGCTGCACCTGCCCGTGCCCGACCTGCTGGCACACTACGAGGCCAAGGGGGAGGCTGGAGAGGTCGTCGAGGTCCCGGTGGCACGCGGCGGCGGCGTGGGCCGCGTGCTGCTCTACGGCGTCGGCGACGGCTCGCCGCGCGCGCTGCGCCGGGCCGGCGCAGCGCTGACGCGCAGGGTCAAGGGCAAGGACACGCTGACCGTGGTGACGCCCGGCGGCGACGTGGCGGCGTTCGCCGAGGCGGCGCTGCTGGCGGCGTACTCGTACAAGATCGGCAAGGTGGGCAAGTCCGCCGTGCGGACGCTCGCGTTCGCGGGGGCCGACGGGGCTCAGGTGCGCCGCGCGCAGGTCGTCGCCCAGGCGGTGGCGCTCGCCCGCGACCTGGCCAACACGCCGTCCTCGGTGAAAAATCCCGCCTGGCTCGCCGAGCGGGCCGCCGAGAGCGGCCTGCCGGTCAAGGTGTGGGACGAAGAGCGCCTGCAGGCCGAAGGCTTCGGCGGCATCGTCGCCGTGGGACGTGGCTCGGCCAGCCCGCCCCGGCTCATCCAGCTCTCCTACACGCCTGACCGGCCAACCGATCGGCACGTGGTGCTGGTGGGCAAGGGCATCACGTTCGACTCCGGTGGGTTGTCGCTGAAGCCGACGGACAACATGAAGACCCAGAAGACCGACATGGCGGGCGGCGCGACGGTGATCGCCGTGCTCGGCGCGCTGGCCAGGCTGGGCGCGCCCGTGCGGGTCACCGGGCTGGTCGCGGCCGCCGAGAACATGCCGTCCGGCACGTCGCAACGGCCCAGCGACGTCATCAAGCACTACGGCGGCCGCACCGTCGAGGTGCTCAACACCGATGCCGAGGGGCGCCTGGTGCTGGCCGACGCGCTCGCCTACGCCGACGCCGTCCTCGACCCCGACACGGTGGTCGACGTCGCCACGCTCACCGGGGCGATCACGGTCGCGCTCGGGCGCAACGTCGGCGCCGTCTACTCCACCGACGACGCGCTGGCCAGACAGCTCGTCGACGCCGGTCAGACCGCGGACGACCGGCTCTGGCGGATGCCGCTGATCGACGACTACGCGGCCGCGCTGAAGTCGCCGATCGCCGATCTCAGCAACGTCGAGTCCGGGTCGAAGTTCGGTGCGGGGTCGATCACGGCCGCGTTGTTCCTGCGGGAGTTCGCGGGGCAGCGGCCGTGGGCGCACCTCGACATCGCCGGCGTCGGGCGCAGCACGGTCGACGAGGGCACGCTGAGCAAGGGCGCCACGGGGTTCGGCGTGCGCGTGCTCCTGGAGTGGCTCACGCGCACCTGACGGGCGTCAGTCGGCGATCTTGATGGCGGCGAGCAGGCCGTCGCCCAGCGGCATCAGCACCGAGCGGAGCCGGTCGTCCGACTGCACCAGCTTGCCCACCTCGCGCAGCGTCACCGTGTCGGGGTCGCGCTGCGCCGGGTCGGCCACCCGGTTGTGCCACAACATGTTGTCGAAGGCCACGATGCCGCCCACGCGCAGCAGCCGGACCGCCTCGGAGAGGTAGTCGGCGTACTCATGTTTGGCGCCGTCGGCGAACACCATGTCGTAGCCGCCGTCCGACAGCCGTGGCAGCACGTCGAGCGCCCGGCCCGAGATGAGCCGCACCCGTCCGCCGGAGAAACCCGCCTCGGCGAACGCCTGCCGGGCCAGCCGCTGGTGCTCGGGCTCGACGTCGACACTCGTCAGCGTGCCGTCCGTGCGCATGCCGCGCAGCAGCCACAGACCGGAGACGCCGCAGCCCGTGCCGATCTCGACGACGGACTTGGCGTTGACCGCAGTAGCCAGGAAGCACAGGGCCGCCCCGCCACCGGGAAGGATGGGCGTGGCCCCCATCTCCAGCCCGCGCTGCCGCGCAGCGTGCACGATCTCATCCTCGTGATGGAACTGCTCCGCATAGGCCAGAGTGGCCTCCACCGGAGTGGTCATCGGCCGCCTCCCCCCACTTTCGTGCGATTGTCGCAAAAGGTCATACACGTGATTGGTGCCGATCGCAGCCTATGGGAGACACGCCGGGACGGGAACTCAGGAGGGACCTGAGGCGTTGCAGGTTTAAACGGGCTTTGCCGGTCCGGAAGGCAGGCAGTGCGCACGAAGGGACGAAACCAGGCACTATGGCGGTAGCGGTGGTCCCAAAGAGAGGAGTTCTGGTGGACGAAAGCGACCACCAGACAGATACTCCGGTGTCGTCTGACTGGACTCCTCCCACATGGGAGGAAGTGGTGCGGACCCACTCCGCACGGGTGTACCGGCTGGCGTACCGGCTGACCGGCAATGTCCACGACGCGGAAGACCTGACCCAAGAGGTCTTCGTCCGGGTCTTCAGGTCGTTGTCGAGCTACACCCCCGGCACCTTCGAGGGATGGCTGCACCGGATCACGACCAACCTGTTCCTCGACATGGCGCGGCGCAAGCAGCGCATCAGGTTCGAGGGGCTGGCCGACGACGCCGCCGAGCGGCTGCGCGGTCGTGAGCCGTCTCCTGCCCAGGCGCTCGACGACGCTCATCTGGAGCCCGACATCCAGGCCGCCCTCGACGCGCTCGCCCCGGAGTTCCGGGCCGCGATCGTGCTCTGCGACATCGAGGGCCTGTCCTACGAAGAGATCGCGGCCACGCTCGGCGTCAAGCTGGGCACGGTCCGAAGCCGGATTCACCGTGGCCGGGCGCAGTTGCGGGAGGCGCTCGACCATCGAGCCCCCCGTAATTCTCAACTCCCCCCGACCGTGACCCGTGGGGAGGAAAACTGATATGGCTCATCTTGGAGAACGCGTATCCGCGCTCGTCGACGGGGAGCTCAACCACACCGAACGCGAGCGCGCGCTTGCCCATCTGACCTTCTGTGCTGACTGCCGGCGAGAGGTCGAGTCGATGCGGGCGCTGAAGTCGCGCCTGCGCTCGCTCGACGATCCCGCGATGCCTGCCGACCTGACGATGTCCCTGCTCCGGATGGCGGAGCCGGGAGGGCCGCTGCCCCCGAGGGAGCGCCCTTTCCCCACGCGCACGTTCGGCGGGGTGCCCATCCCTGGGCCGCACAGCATCGCGCCTCTCGACAACCGCCCGCGCCGGGACGCCGCTGGTGGAGCCACGGGCCCTGGACGCGGTGGTAGGCGGCGCACGACCTACGTGGCGGTCGGGGTGGTCTCCGCGGCCGTCGCGCTCGGCACTTTCTTCGCAGCCACCGGCGTGGGCCAGAGCAACCCCGCGCCCCCGGTCGAGCTCTTCCAGCGGCCCGATCGCAACTCGCCGACGAGTGCTCCCCCCACCGCCACACCTTGAGGTCTCACCATGCCTGGGATACTCGGGGTGGCGTAGTCAACGACGCGCGGGGCATACGATCTGGGTTCGGGATTTGTCACAAACGGTTCCTGACAAATGCTTTTTATGACCCTCGTATGCCGCAAGAGCGAGGATTGCGGTGGCCGAGCCAAGGAGTGGTGAGACTTAGATGACCGACGAGACGCGCCCCAACGAAGGACGCACGACGTCGGACTACCCCGAGCCACAGGGGCGGCCGGACTTCCTGCCCGCGGAAGACGCGTCCGAGCACGAAGGCACGCGGCCCGAGCCGCCCGCCTCGTTCGGCGCCTCCTGGGGCGACCCGTCGGGCCGTTCCGAGGGTTCCGGCACGCCACCGTACTCCAGCCGCCCGTCCGGCGGCTCGCCCGCCGAGGGCGGGGCCGCGCCGGACACCTCCGGCCAGACCGGGCCGTGGTCCGGTGCACCCTCGTTCGGCCCGCCCGACCCGGGCGCCCGCTCCCATGAGGATCCGCACTCCGAGCCGGGCGCGCGCCCCTACGAAGGCCCGCCGTCCGACCAGGACTCACGCTCCCACGACGGTCCGTTCTTCGGGCTCGCAGAAAGTGGCGCGCAGGAGAATCCCGCGTTCGGCCGTACTGACAGCGGCGAGGGCGGCTATGGCCGTCCCGGCGGCGGCACGCAGGAACATCTCTCGTTCGGCCGTCCTGACGGCGGCACGCGGGCGTACGAAGCCCCGCTCTTCGGCGGCCAGCCTCCCTATGGAGGCGCGCCACCGCCGCCGCCTCCGCGACAGGCACTCGGCATGGGCGCGGGCTGGGCGCCGCCGCCCTCGGGCGCGCACAGCCACGGGAGCAGGCCGCGCCGCATCCCGAGCACCGGCTTTCTCATCTCGACCGCCGTCGTCATCGCCCTGGTGGCCTCCCTGCTCGGCAGCGTCGGCACCTACCTGCTCACCAAGCCGGCCAGCGACAACGACCCCGGCTACAGCCTGGGCCCGGTGCCGACCGGCGCCACCAACCGGGCTCCCGACTCGGTGGCGGGCGTGGCCGCCCGGGTGCTGCCGAGCGTGGTCTCCATCGAGGCCGGCAACGGCATAGCCACCGAAGGCGCCTCGGGATCCGGCTTCGTGATCAAGAACGGTTACGTGGTGACCAACAACCACGTGGTCTCCCCGGCCGCCAAGGGCGGAGAGATCAGGATCATGTTCAACAACCGTAAGACCACCTCGGCCCGCATCGTCGGCCGTGACCCCGGCTCCGACCTGGCCGTGATCAAGCCCGAGGACACGTTCGGCACGCCCGAGATCACCCTCGGCAACTCCGACCAGGTCGTGGTCGGCGACCCCGTGATCGCCGTCGGCTCCCCGCTGGGCCTGACCGGCACGGTGACGACCGGCATCGTCAGCTCGCTCAACCGCCCGGTCATCGCGGGCGACGACACCGGCGCCAGCTCCGAGGAGCCCGCCTACATCAGCGCGATCCAGACCGACGCCGCCATCAACCCCGGCAACTCCGGCGGACCGCTCGTCAACGGCCGCGGCGAGGTCGTCGGGGTCAACTCGGCGATCGCCACCCTGAGCCGCTCGCTGAACAGCCAGAGCGGCAGCATCGGCCTGGGCTTCGCGATCCCCGTCAACCAGACACGGCGGGTGGCCGAAGAGCTGATCGCCACCGGCAGGGCCAAGCGTCCCAAGATCGGCATCCTCCTCGACCGCGACTACAAGGGCCAGGGCGTACGCATCGCCTCCGAGCCGGTCGGCGGCCAGCAACCGGTCGACGCCGACGGTCCCGCCGGCAAGGCCGGGCTCAAGGCGGGCGACGTCATCCTGGAGATCGACGGGCTGACGCTGCAGGACGGCAACGAGCTGATCGCGCTCATCCGCAGCAAGGCGCCCGGCGCCACGATCAACATCAAGTTCCAGCGCGCCGGCCAGGAACAAAGCGCCACACTGACCGTCGAGGCCGACGACCAACCCGCCCCGACCCCATCGTGACCGCGTCTCCTCTCTTCCCGCCGCCCGACCGGCTCTTTCTTCACGGCACAGCCGACTGGGTCCCACCCGCCGACGTGCGTGCCCGGCCTTCCAGGGTGACGCTCACCGGCTTCCCCGCGCCGCGCCGCCGTAACGGACCGGGCTCGGCCGTCAGCGGGGTGGGAAGGCACCCCAGTCCGCGCGCGGTGGTTCGTGGCAGGTGGCGGATCGGGCGGCTGGGTACGGAATTCGCAGCGGAAATGACCATGGGGCGGCGACCGACCTACGCCGGAGAGCCCTTAGTCTGTGGATAGGCCGGGGTTGTCCTCGGAGAGGTTGGACTGCGGTAGGAGCTCACGGTGTTCGGACTCGGGTGGGGGGAATTCGCGGCGCTGATCGTCATCGCGCTGCTCGTCTTCGGCCCCGACAAACTGCCTCAGGCCGCCTCACAGGCGGGCCGGACGCTGCGAAACCTGCGGCGCATGGCCACCAACGCGCGCGACGACCTGCGTGCCGGGCTGGGCCCGGAGTTCTCGAACTTCGACCCCGCCGACCTCAACCCGCGCACGTTCGTCCGCAAGCATCTCCTCGACGACATCGAGGACGACTGGAACAACAAGCCGGGCGAGCTGGAGCCGGTCACCACGGCTCCCGCCATGTCCGACCCGGTGGACGAGCTCGGCTACGGCGAACTCCCCCCTTACGACTCCGAAGCCACCTGACGGCACCGCCCAACGCCTGTCTCTT
>NZ_SMKP01000122.1:0-31908 GCF_004349015.1 Nonomuraea diastatica | reverse complement strand
CGCAGACGCCTGACCAGGCACAACACTCACGCCTAGTGACACGCCGCATCAGCGTGCCCGCAAGCGTTTCCGCAGCTCAGACCGCAGATCTGTGTGCCTTTCTCGCTACACATCTGCGGAACGCGGGCCAGGGGCTGCCATGTGCGATCGTCCGGCAAAATGGCGGGATGCCTCGACCAGTCCCCGCCGACCTGCTGGAAATCGCTGAGGCACTTGTCCCCGACGCTCCTCTTGGCTCCGCACGCCTCGCCGAGCAAGGGAATATGCACCACGTCGTGCTGTTCCCCGGCGTCGCCGCGGTGCGGATCAGCAAGCGCCCCGATGCCGCCGCCGAGTTGCCGCGCCGGGTTGAGATTCTTCGAGCCGTCGCGGCGGCCGGTCTGCCTTTCGCCGTGCCGGAGCCGCTGACTGCGGTGGCCACGTTCGGGGAACGCGCGGCCGTCGCGGTTTCGTGGATCGACGGCGAGTGGTTGCCGGAAGGCATCGGGGACCCGTCGGCGTTCGGCCTGCTTCTGAAGGCACTGCGCGAGGTTGAGATCTCGCCGGAGCTCGAGGCCGTTCTCCACACGCCGCGCCGGTACGCCGATGACCTGGGATGGGCCGACATCCTGAGCAACGAGATCATTCCGCGCCTGCCGACGAAGTGGCGTGACGGCGTGCGGCAGCGGCTGGACACGATGCTGGCGCTCGAGGAGGTCCCGGCCAGGCTCGTCCACGGCGACCTCGGCGCCGGCAATGTCCACTTCGGCGAGGACGGCAAGCTGGCCGGCGTCCTCGACTGGGACATGGCGATCCTGTCCGACCCCGCGATCGACGGGGCACTCGTCGCGACCTGGCACGGCTGGGACGTCCTGCGCGCGGCCACCGACGAGGAGACCTACCGACGCTCCTGGGCCTGGAACGACGCGGTCGGGGTCGGGCACCTCCACGCGGCGTTCGGCGGCAAACCCTTGTCGCACGTCGACGGCTTCGTCCGTTCCGTCGTCGCTTGGTTGGAGGAGCGCGGCTAGCGCCCTACCCCTCGTGCTCGGCCAGGACGCGGCCTTCTCGCGTTCCTCGCCGATGGCTGTCGGGTCTGGTTGACCGCGACTTCGAGGTTCAGCAGCAGCGAAAGGGACTGAGAATCGCGGCAGCCATCAAGGAGACGGGCAAACCCCCACGCGCGAGACAAAGACGAGTCCTGTTCACCTATCAAGGTGGGAGCCAGACCACGGACGGCTCCCCACCCACCCAAGGCATCAACACGCCTACTTGGACAGGGAACATCGTCGAGACCGGCACCGACTCCCACCGCCCCGCCCAGGCCCGCGCAGCCCAGCAGAACTGACACCCGCCCAGGCTCCTCTGGCGACGGTCAGGTATCGCCGAGGTCGATGCAGTGTGTGATCGTCGCATCGTCCGCCGCCACCGCGTGGCGCGCCTCCGCCCGCCGGACACGATGGATGATTTCGGCGGGTCCGCTCGACGCCAGGATGGCCATGACCTCTGGCCAGTCGGCGAGCTGGAACTGGTCCACGATGCGGCTGGCTCCGTTGCTGAGCAGGACGGCGCCGGTGAGTTCGGAGATCGGGCGGCTTCCGGTGATCGCCTCGTCTGCCGCCCGCGGGTCGTCCTTGGCCAGCCAGAAGCCGCCCGGCTGGTTGCGGTTGGCGCGCAAGTCTCGCAGGAGTCGGTGGTACTCGTCGCTCCCCTTGGCGGCGGCCTGGAGCGCGGGCTGGTACGACCGGCTGATGGTCACTTCCCGGGGGTCGGAGACAACGAGCGGCGCATCGTCTGCTCTGTCGAGCACGAGGACCGAGTCACCGAGCACCAGGTACTCGATGAGGCCGCCGGACAGGCGGCACGGCACCAGTTCGCGCGGCCGGCCCGTCCCGCAGCCGAGCTCGTCATCGCCACCCGCATGCCCCACCGCCACCCTCCCGCCGATCAAGGCGTCGACCAATCGCCAACCCACTCGGAGCACACATCCGCTGCCGCGCAGACGCGTCGGGCCCACTGCCCTGCCCTTGATGAGTATCCGGATTCGCCGCGGGTCAGCGGTCTAGGTCGAGCGACTCGTCACCATACGTGAGCCGGATGGCTGGGGCCCCTGGCGAAGGGTCTCGTAACCGGAGCCCTACTCGTGAGGGAGGAGATAACGCCACGAGAGCGCGATGTGTTCGCCGGTTGACATGCGATAGACATGCCAGGATCCGTCACCTGGTATCAGTTGAGCGATCGTGTGCGCCTTGTTGCCCTTGTGGTCCTTGCTCCCCGAGCGCGCCTGCGTCTCGGGTGGCAGGGGGACGCCACTCGGCAAGGGCTTGGCGGGCCTCACAGGAACCGTGACCTGCTCGGTGGACAGTCGTACACGGTCGGTGGAGTACTTCCCGCCCTGGGCGGTCACGCGGTCGGCCAAGCGGGCGAGACGGTCGCGGGCGGTGACGAGCGCGGCGTTGTAGCTGGATGCGGCATGTTCCAGAGACGGCACGTGCACCTCGCGCATCCCGCTGCCGCTGTCGACGCCGAGGACCGTGGTGGGCGCGTCATAGATCCTCGGCGACCCCGCCCGGGGCGAGGCAGTGGCGGGCTGCCCTGCCAGATCACGGTTGAGCGCCTCGACCAGGGTTTTGACCTCGGCGGGTGGAAGGCGCAGCTCGTGCGCTGCGTCGGCGACGGCCCGGCCGTCGGCGTAGACCACCAGCATCGGAGGGCGGACGGCCGCGAGGCCGGGAGCCATCAAACCACCCACCCGCAGCCATTCGGCGACAAGGCGCTGCGCGGGCTCGGCTGAGGCCGGCTCAGGGACTGGCCGGCCAGTCTGCTCCACCCCCGGCATGGTCCCGGTCGTCTGAACTCCTGTGCTGCTACACGCCGCAGGTGCCAACACCAGAGCGACGACCCAACTCCATCTCATATCCCTACAACGATCACTTTCGGCGCGCGGTTCGGGCGTGGTTTCACGACGCCTCACCCCGGACATCCCTGCTTGCCCGGCGGACGCTCCCGCCCTTCACCGAGGTGATCAACGGTCTTCTGCAGGTTTGTTGCAGGTGTTACAACTCCCCAGCGTCCGACGTGGGCGGTCCGGTGGGAGCGAGAACCCTTCGGGCTCCTGTAGACTCTTTCACGCCGTACGGCACGCCGCCTTAGCTCAGTCGGCCAGAGCACTTCACTCGTAATGAAGGGGTCTGGGGTTCGAATCCCCAAGGCGGCTCCCAGCTTGAAAAGCCCTCTCGGATGATCCGCGAGGGCTTTTGCTAGCAGGCCTGGAGATACGTCGGGTCATGTTAGTGGTGGTGGTCCTTACCTGGGCGGCTGCCGCCTCCGTGAAGTTCCACAGGGCACGGCGGGCTTCTGCGCCCCGGTCCCTCCTGTCGGCTCATCGCGTACTCGCTCGGATCGGTCATCGGCGCACGCGATAGCGCAGGTGGAGGACCCGGTTGCCTCGGATCACCACGTCAGGGTCCTCCAGCAGGTGCTGTGTCGACCGACCCGAAGTAGCGCTTGCCGGACCGAACACCACGGGCGCGACATCCATGGCGACCTCGTCGACGAGCCCTGCGGCCAGCACCTGGCCGCCGACGTCGCCGGCGGCGACCTCGACCGTGCGGTCGCCCGCGAGCTGCTGTGCCTTGGCCATGGCGGCCTCGACGCCGTCGAGGAAGTGGAACGGCGCCTCCGGGTCCCAGCCCTCGGGCATCGGCCGGTGCGACACGACGACCACGTGGTCGATCCCGCCCGGCGGCTTGCCGCCCCAGCCGTCCGTCAGGTCGAAGACGTGGCGGCCGACGACCGTCACTCCGATCTGGTCCCAGTACGGCCGGGTGTAGTCGTAGGACGCCTGCGACACCTTCACGTCACCCGTCTCGTCCAACGGGACGTCACCGCTGGACATCCAGTCGAACAGCGGCCCGACCTGATCGTTCGCGTCCGCGATGAAGCCGTCCACCGACACCGTGCTGTCCATGACCACCTTGCCCATGGGCGCTCCTCCGCTCGGAAAGGTCCCATGTTGGCGTGTCGGGAGTCGCCGGCTCTTGTAGGAAATCAATCGGCCGGCAGCGGTCCGACGTCGAGCGCATGGCCGGGATGTTCGCGCAGGAACCGCCGCCGGACGTCGACGTACCGGGTCGGCGTGAGCCCCGTGAACGTTCGGAACTCGTGGCCGAAGTGGGCCTGGTCGAAATAGCCGGCGCGATCGGCGAGGTCGGCCCAGTCGACCGGTCCGGCAGGGTCGATCGCGAGTACGGTGGCGGCGAAGCGGTAGGTGCGGGCGAGCCGCTTCGGCGTAACGCCGATGAGCTCCTTGAACCGCTGTGCCAGATGGGTGCTGCTGACGCCGGCCGTCGCGCTCAGGTCGCTGATCGCCACCCCTCCCGCGGTCGCCGCCATGGCGTTGCTCGTGTGGCGGACCAGTCCCAGGCCGGCGGTCTCGCGAAGCCGTCGCATCAGCTCGTCCTCGAGCAGCGCCAGCATCTCGTACGGCCCGGTCGCCGTGGCCAGCCGGTCTCGCAACTCGGCAACGGCGGGGCGGCCCCAGACCTGCTCCACCGTCACCGGCCGGTCGCACAGCTCGGCCGCGGGCATCGGCAGGAACGGCGCCGGCCCCCACGGCTTGAAGTGCACACCGACTGACCGGGTCCCTGGTGGGTATCCGAACTCGACGGCGCGGGCGGGTGTGGTGACCACGCAGCCGTCGGCGTAATTCGCCGTCTCGATGTCGGTGCCGGCGCGGATGCGGAACGGCGCACCGAGGTTGAGGATGAGCACCGCCGACGGCATCGGCGGCACCGTCAGCCGGGGGTACGGCGGCGCGCCCCTAGTAGCGCAACGTTGGCGAGCTGAGTTCGCCTCACCTGGCGGGTGTGGTGGCCACCGGAATGGCAAGATTCTGCATGTGGATGTCCATCTGCTGGCGAAGCGGCCCGATCTCATCCACCCCCTGGCGGAGATCCGCTGGCGTGAATGGGGCGGAGAGCCGGGCCTCGTGCACTTGTCCGACTGGGTCCGGTGCGCCGAGCAGGAAGCCGGTCACCACGAGTTGCCCGTGACCTTCGTGGCCGTGGACGAGGCGGGCGACGTACTGGGAGGGGTCGGCCTTGCACCGTACGATCTGGAGGAGTGCCGCGATCGGTCCCCGTGGATCATCGGGATGATCGTCCGTGCCGACCTGCGTGGAAGGGGTGTGGGTCAGGCTCTGGTGGATCATCTCGAGCGCTGGGCCGTGGGCCGTGGTGTCGAACGCATGTGGGTGGCGACGGATGGCTGAGCAGCGGAGTTCTACCGCAGGTGTGGCATGGCCATTCACGAGGTCGTCACGGAAGCCGATGGTGACCAGGCGACCGTCTTGACCAAAGCGCTGGTGTGACGCTCCCGGCGCAACGAACCGCCCCGTCGCCGCACACACGTGACGACGCTGGGGTGATCTAAGTCGCAGAATGACGGAGACACCTGATCATCTGGTTCTGCCGGTGGCCTTGGCCGAGGTGGCCGAGATCGGCTTCACGTGGGAGTGGGACGACGAGGCTGACGAGGCCCGCGGTTGTGATTTCGACCCGTACGACCGGTTCGAGGCGCCGGAGAAGACCGCGTGGTGGTTTCGCCTGTGGACCGGTAACGATGAGGTCGACGGCAGCGAATTTCGCTTCTTCGGCACGACCGGGGGAGGCGACTACGTGGGTTTCTGGCTGGTTCGGCCTGGTGCGTCGAACATCGAGCAGCCTGTCGTCTACCTCACGTCCGAGGGCAGATGCGGCGTGGTAGCCCGCGATCTCGGTGACCTGCTGTGGTTGTTCGCGAACGGTCTTGGCCCGACGGAGGCGTTCTCCGACCTGGGTCGTGAGACGCAGCCGGATGAGGCGTTCCAGGCGATCGCGGAGCGGCACGCGCCGGGGAGGCGACGTTCGTCGGCGGAGATCGTGGCGGGGGCGCGGCAGGAGTTTGCGGGCTTCCCAGAGCTCATCCACGCCATGTGCCGGTAAGTGACGTCCGGGCGGCGGGCGTACGCGTCATGGGAGGGTCCAGGTGATCGTCCGCTTCAGGTCCCCGTGGGTGTCGTAGGATCTGGCCCAGCCCAGGGTTTCGAAGCGGCCGTTGTCCTGGTTGATCCACTTGTCCTCGCGGTTGAAGTTGTAGCGGTCGTACGCGTGGACGGTGATGTCCATGGTGGCCTGGTTGCCGTCGACCCGGACGTCCGCGCTGCCCCAGATGGAATGGCGGCCCAGCGCGAACTCCCAGTTCTTGGTCTCCGTCTCCCTGATCTGCGCCGGTTCGCCGGTCATCTGGAAGTTCTGCCGTCCGCTCTCCCGGTAGAGGCGTTCGGCGTTCTCCTGGGCGCGGCGGATCTCCGCGTCCACGGCGTCGCGGATCAGCTTGTCGTCGCGGTACGCCTTGTCGTAGTCGATGTGATAGTCGTCACCGGACCCGTCCAGATAGTGCTTGAAGGTGTCGGCCGCCTCGTCGAACCCCGGCGCCGCTTCCTCGGCGAGTTGCAGCGCCCGCCACTTCTGCCAGGCCACGTGGTCGCCGATCGAGGGCTTGGCGTCCGGGTCGTACGGCCAGGGGTCGTCGAAGGGAATGCCCGGATCGCGGGGCGGACCGAGGTCGTACTTGCCGTCGCGCGGCCCCTCCTCGGGGGAGTTCAGGGGCGGCCGCGGGCGGCTCTCCGGCAGGCCCTCCATCAGCCAGGCCGCGCCTGCGGACGAGGCGGCCATCCCCTTGACCGCGGCCGCGCGGCGCAGCAGCGAGCCCGCCGGGCGGGCCGGGAACGACGGCGGCTTGGCGTGCAGAATCCGGCGCAGGCGGGTCTCCACGGCACGGATCAGCTTGTGGCCGAAGTACCGTTGCAGCCTGCCGCGCAGTGTCGCCACGGCTTTCTTGGCGAACGTCCTCAACATCATGACCGAGCCGCGCGCCTTCAACGCGGCGAGCCCGCCGGAGACGACGGCCATGGACGCCGCCCAGACCAGGGCGAGCAGGACGTAAACCGACAGGAGCTTGAGGACGATCTTGATGAGTTCGACGACCTGGGCGAACAGCTCGCAGCCGTCCGCCAGGGCGTGCAGGGAGGTGGCGAGGCTCTGCAGGTGGCCGGATCGTGCGTCGTCGGCGCGGTACTCGGCCCAGTGGCCGGTCAGGGCGTCGATGTGGTCGCCGGAGTTGTGCTGCGCCGCGTGGTCGACAGCGCCGTGCGCCGTCGGGATGGTCTGGTTTGTGAGGGTGGTGGCGCAAGCCCGGAACGCCTCCCCGCAGGCGCGGATGCGATCCTCGTCCTCCGACGGCCATTCCACGTCCAGGAGGGCGAAAGAGGACTGCAGGTTGGGAGGAAGGGTCAGTGCCATGCGAGCGTGGGATCGGTCAGGGACGAGAGATCGACGTGAAACACCTCTGTCACGAGTGTCCCCTTCATCCCATCGGCACTGCTGAACGCCACTGTACTTCGGCAGGTGCACCATCCGCCTCGACGCGTGCGGCCGGGTTCGTCCGACGCGCGGGCGAGGCCGGATCCCCGCGGTCGTTCCCGCGGCGTACTCTCTGGTCATTCCTCGGCCGAAGGCGGCCCTCTTCGATGCGATGGGTGTTCTGTGCCGGTACGGCAATGTTCACGCTCGTGTCCTGATCCCCTACCTGCGCGATCACGGATGCAGGCGAACCGAGCAGGAGATCCGTGCCGCCGGCCTGGAGGGCCCCGTCCGGCGGTGGTTGGCCGCCGTTTGAGAGCCCGCGTAGGAGCGAGGCGGGGCTCAGGCGGCGGTCATCCGGCGCAGGCCCACGAGTTCGAGCGCCGCGTAGACGGCCACCACCAGCGCTCCGGCCAGCAGGAACGCGACGCCAAACCCGGTGAGCGGGATGAGGCCGGAGAACACGAGCAGTAGGAGCGCCACGCACGACAGCGTGTTTCCCGCGATGACGAACGCGGCGTGACGCGGCGGGATCTGTGGATGACCGGCGATGAGGCCTAGGGCCGCGGCGCCGCCCAGCATGGCGATCCCGAACGGGATGGACCAGGTGGTCGGCAGGCCGAGCGGGCCGCTGAGCGCCTGCGCGCCGGCGAGCATGACCACGCCGAAGACGGCGGTGCTCCAGCCGTCGATGCGCAGGATCAGCCGCAGCCGTCCAGAAGCGTCCACCCTTGTCGTCGTGGTCATGTCGATCTCCTCCTCGGTGCGTGCCCGGTCACAGGAACGGTGCCAGTGCCGAGGTCGTCGACTCAATAACCTCCGAGGTCGTGGCCGGAGCGCTCGTCGCGCTCGTTAGGCTCCCGGGGTATGGAAGTGGAGCAGCCGCCCCGGATCGGTTCGCAGCTGCGTGAGTGGCGGCGGCGCCGCAGGCTCAGCCAGCTCGACCTCGCCAACCTGGCGGACGTCAGCGCGCGGCACCTGTCGTACGTGGAGACGGGGCGCGCGCGGCCGAGCCGGTCGATGGTGCTGCACCTGTCGCAGGCCCTGGAGATCCCGTTGCGCGAGCGCAACACCCTGCTGCTGGCCGCCGGTTACGCACCGGCCTACCGGGAGAGCAGTCTCGACGATGCTTACCTGGCCTCGGTCCGGTCCGCGATCGACGCCATGCTGACGG
Organism: Nonomuraea diastatica; assembly: GCF_004349015.1. Classification (NCBI taxonomy): domain Bacteria; kingdom Bacillati; phylum Actinomycetota; class Actinomycetes; order Streptosporangiales; family Streptosporangiaceae; genus Nonomuraea; species Nonomuraea diastatica. The sequence continues at coordinate 23,352 of NZ_SMKP01000122.1, read as the reverse complement.
CGCACGAGCCGTACCCCGCGGTCGTGGTCGACCGGCTCTGGGATGTGCTGGCGGGCAACCGCGCCATGTCCGTCCTCATGGACGGCGTGCCCGAGCACCTGCTGGAGCCGCGGCCGAACGTCTTCCGGCTGACCCTGCACCCCGACGGGCTGGCCTCCCGGCTGGCGAACCTGGGCGAGGTCCGTACGCTCACGCTGCAGCGGCTGCTCCGCCAGGTCAACGCCACCGGGGACGAGACGCTCCGCGCGCTCTACGAGGAGGTTTCCCGTTATCCGGTGACGGCGGAGCCGGATGGCGCGGAGCATCCGCCGAGCCCGATCCAGGTGCCTCTGAGGATCCGCAGCCCGTTCGGCGAGTTGTCGATGTTCAGCACCATGGCCACGTTCGGCGCACCGGCCGATGTGACGCTGTCGGAGCTGGCCATCGAGCTGTTCTATCCCCTCGACGAGTTCACAGCCGAGGCATTCCGCCTGCTCGGCGAGCAGGCAGGCCCGGCGAACGGCCGATCATGAGGCGGTTGACCAGACCGCGCACCTCCGCCGGCTGGTCCGCCTCGGCCCGCCGGTGTCGGTACGGGGACCGCGCTCGGCGTACGGGGCCCCGGCGGCGGCCACTGGCCGGGCCCGCGGCCCGAACCGACCCCAGCACCAGGCGGTCGCCGGAGACGTGCCGGAGGGTCGCGTTCAGGGCCGGCCCGCCGGTGGCGAGGCACCGGGCAACCTGAAGCCGGGTCGAGGTCAACCCGGATGGGGCATGGGGGCGGCGTCCGTCCGGGCGCTGTGCCGGAGGAAGCCGCCGCCCTGGAGGACGATCAGCAGAGCCGAGTTGGCGATCAGCGCCCACCACAGTCCGGCCAGCCCCCGCGTCGCAGCCACGGGTACGGCGGCCGTCGCGAGCATCCCGTAGCCGGCGGCCACGGATCCCAGGCTCCACGACGACCGTTTGAGCCCTGCGAGCCCGAACGCCACGACGGCTTGCGTGCCGTCCACCGCCGCCATGACGACCATGAGCCAGGCCAGCCCCAGCACGGCGGTCCTGACGCCGTCGTCCGTGGTGAACAACGTGACGAGCGGATCACGGAAGGCGAGCAGGAGACTTCCGCCGACGGCCACCCCGATGACGGCCATCGTGAGCGCCGCCCTGGTGACGCTCCTGACCTCGCGCACCCCATGGGCGCGGGCGACCTCGGGAACGGATGCCTGAGCCACGGACAGGGACACGAACATCAGCGGGCCCATGATCGCGTAGAGGATGGCGTGCGCGGCGGCCTCCCGCGTGCCCGTGCGGACCGTCGCGTACGTGATGACGCCGAGCACCGCGAACTTGATCAGCAACGTCCCTGACAGGGGAATGCCCACCCGCGCCAGCTTCATGATCTCCGCGGGCCGCGGCCGTCCCCGTCTCACGCTCCCGCCCAGCAACCGGCGCAGGCGCAGGTTGGACACCGCGAGAGCGGTCGCGCCCGCGGCGATCATCGAGCACCCCATCCCCGGCAGGCCGATCCGGGGACGAGGATGACGACCAGCACGATCGACACGGCGGCGCCGGCGAGGCTCGCCCAGATCACCTGGCGGCTGTGGCCGAGCGCGATCAGGGCCGCGTTCGCGCCGCCGCCCAGGCCGTACAGCAGCACGTACACGACCAGCAGGTAGGGAAAGATCCCGAGCTTCGCGAGCACCTCCGGCGGCGCGCCGCCGAGTGAGGCGACGAGCGGGACGCAGGCCACGGCTCCGGCGGCGAGCGCTCCGATGATGAGGGCCAGCCACCGCGCGTCGCGCAGGACGGGGATCGCGCCGGGCGGGTGCTCGCGATGGGGAGCGATGAACGGCGCCATGCCGCGCAGCGCACCGGTGATCGCGGTGAAGGCCGGGTTGAGCACGGCGGCCGTCACCGCGTACGCGGCCAGCGCGGCGGTCGCCCGTCGGCCGAGCACCGCCGTAGTGACCAGGCCGGCCACCTGGTTGACGATCATGGACAGGAAGAGCGGGACCGCCGCCGCGGCGATCGCCCGGTGCTGGGGGAGAGGCATGAAAGCAACATCCCGGGACGCGCAACGGCCCGGGATCGCCATCAGTTTATCAGCGCAAGCCGCGATCGACGCTCGGATGGGCGATCAGGGCGTAGCGTTCGTCCTCGATCGCACGGCCCCACAGGGCGGGGTCGGTGAGCTGCTCGTGATGGGAGACGCGGGCGCCCACGGCGTGGAGCGCGTCGGTCAGCTCCAGGGCCGTGACGCCGCCGGGCCAGGGCAGCGGCGGAGAACCGGGTGCGTAGGGGCCGGCCGCCCGGGCACTCTGCCAGTGTCCTTCGACGAGCACCAGGCGCCCGGCCGGACGCAGCAGGCCCAGCCAGCGGCGCAGCGCCGCGTCGGGATCGGGAAGTGTCCACACCAGGTGGCGGACCAGGATCACATCGAATGACGCGCCGGCGGCGACGGGCGGATCGCCCGCGTCTCCGACCAGCAACGGCGCCGTGCACCCCGCCGAGGAGAGCTTGCGCCTGGCCCGCTCGATCATGCGCGGGGACAGGTCCACGCCCGTGAGGCGGTGGCCTTGCCGGGCGAGGAGCAGCGTCAGGGAGCCGGTGCCGCAGCCGAGGTCGAGGACGTCGGAAGATGGGCGGGGAAACCACTCGGCGAGCCTGGCCGACCACGCGGCACGGACCTGTGGGTCGCGCAGGCCATGGTCGGGCTCGTCGTCGAAGGCGTCGGCCGTGGAGTCCCAGAAGGCGGAGATGTGGGTGAGATCTGATGCCGGCATGGATGGATGGTCGCAGGCGGCACCGACAGTTCGGCAGCGTCAGGGCGTGGAGGTTTGCCGGGCGCGGATCGGAGCCCGGAGACAGCGGTGCAAGGCGCCCCGGTTGGCAGCAAGTCCGTAGGGCGGATCGGTTGATCGGGTGATGATCTGGATATTAGCGTTCGTGGCAACACTGATCTCCCGTAGCAGTAAATGAGGCAGTCATGTCGTTGTCGGCAAATGTCCGGAGAATTCTGGCGGTGGCGCTGACCGCCATCCTCGGGCTGACCATGGCGTCCCAGGCGGGTGCAGGCACGGTGGCCAAACCTCAACGGCCGAACATCATCTTCTTCCTCGTCGACGACATGTCAGCCGACCTGCTCCCGTACATGGACACCGTGAGCGGCCTGGCCAGGAACGGCACGACGTTCACCGACTACTACGTGTCCAACTCGCTCTGCTGCCCCTCGCGGGCCTCCATGTTCACCGGCCAGTTCCCGCACAACACCGGCGTGGAGACGAACAAGGGCTCCGACCGCGGCGGTTACCAGGCGTTCGAGAAGCACGAGAACCGCACGTACGCCGTCTCGCTCGACCAGGCCGGCTACCGGACCGGCTACCTGGGCAAGTACATCAACGAGTATCCGGTGGGCGCCGGCTACAAGGTGCCGGCCGGCTGGGACGAGTGGCACGTCGCGGGGGGCGCCGGCTACAACGAGTTCAGCTACCAGCTCACCCGCTACATCAAGGAGGAGACGGCGGACGACAAGCCGCTCGACCCCTCCGGCGGCAAATATCTCGTGGACGTGCTCGGGCAGCGGGCGGCGCAGTTCATCGAGCGTTCCCGCGAGCACGCGCCGGGCGAGCCGTTCTTCCTCCAGGTCTCGCCGTTCTCGCCGCACTCCAGGGTCGGTGTCAAGCCGGGCGAGAAGGAGCCGCGCTTCCCGCCGGCACGTCGTGACCGGCCGAGGACCCAGTGGCCCGCCGGGGAGTTCCCGAACGGCGACTGCGGCGGCACCGACTGCGGCACCATCGACGTGTCCACGTTGCCCGCCTTCAACGAGGACACCGCCGACAAGCCGTCCTGGGTGCGGCGCGACAAGATCGCCCCGAAGCTCGTCAAGGAGTTGCGCAAGGACTTCCGCAACCGGATCCGCATGGTGCAGTCAATCGACGACATGGTGGAGCGCGTCCTGTCCACGTTGACGGACGAGGAGAAGCGCACCACGTACGTCGTCTTCACCAGCGACAACGGCTTCCACCTCGGCCAGCACCGTCTGGTGCGCGGCAAGTCCACCGCCTACGACCACGACGTGCGGGTGCCGCTGCTGGTCAGGCGGCCGGCGGCGGCGCGGCACGGCGACCTCGTGACCGGCGCGGTGGCCCAGAACGTCGACCTGTTCGCGACCTTCCTCGACCTGGCGGGGGCCGACCCGGCGGCGCGCGACAGCCGTGACGGCCGCAGCCTGCTGCCCCTCATCCAGGGCCGCAAGGTCAAGGACTGGCGTGACGCGGCGCTGATCGAGCACGTCAAGCCGGACCCTCAGGCGCCGGGCACGCCGGACCCCGACGCCGACAGCCTCAAGGCGGGCAACTCCCAGCCGCCCACCTACGCCGCCCTGCGCACCGCGGGCGATCTGTACGTCGAGTACGAGGGCGAGGCGAAGCCGGAGTACTACGACACGGTCGCCGACCCTCACCAGGAGACCAACGACCCGGGCAACGCCAGGACCGCGGATCTCGGCAAGGCCCTCGACGCCCTGCGGACCTGCGGTCGGCCCGGCGCGAAGGACTGCTGGACGGCCGCCCGTCTCAACTGACGGAGGCCCATACGCTGGTGCGGCTCGGCCTGGGGGTTGAGAGCAGGGCGTTCGACTCCGGCGTTCTCTATATGGGGGAGTGACTCTTGCGCGCCGGCCCTCAATCCTTTAGGAAGGTTTCCTAAGGGATAGGAGCGGCCGGTGAGGAAGGTCTTGGCGGCGCTGGTCCTCCTGCTGGCGGTCGCCTGCAGGCAGGAGACCCCGGACGTCCCGGTCAACGCCGAGGACGTGATGTTCGTCCAGATGATGGTGCGGCACCACCGGCAGGGCATCGAGATCGCCAAGGTGGGCACCTCCCGGGCGACCACCCCCCAGCTCCGAACGCTGGCCGAGGCCATCGAGAGCACGCAGCAGGACGAGGTCGAGATGATGCTGCGCTGGCTGCACTCCTGGGACCAGCCGCTCACCGCCGCCGCGGGCGCGCACGACCACCACGGCGGCATGCCGGAGACCGACGTCAAGCAGATCCAGGCGCTCAGGCGGTCGGACGACTTCGAGCGCGACCTGCTCGACCTGCTCATCGAGCACCAGGGCGACGCCGTGCGGATGGCGTCCGCGGAGATGTCGGACGGGGCCAACCCGGACGTCCAGAAGTGGGCGGGCCAGGTGCGGGCCTCGCGCACGGCGCAGATCGGCATGATGCGGGACCTGCTCAAGGGGTGACGGCCGCACCCTTCCGCCGCTGCACCCTTCCGCCGCGAAATTTGCCCGTCGCGTAGACGCCGATAGGAATAAGTGATTAGATCACTTGATATGTCCGAGGTGACGCGGCCCACGCTTTCCGACGCTCTCACCGAGCGCATGCTGGAGCTCATCCGCAAGGGCGGGCACCGGCCGGGCGACAGGCTGCCCTCGACCAGGGAGCTCTCCCAGCGTTTCGCCGTCACCACCCCGACGTTGCGCGAGGCGCTGCGCAGGCTCGAGGCCACCGGCGCCATCGAGCTGCGGCACGGCTCCGGCATCTACGTCGGCGCCGCCATCGAGCGGCTCGTCCTGCCCAACCCCAACATGCGTGAGGTGCACGCCGCCCAGCTCGTCGAGCTGCTCGGGGCGCGGATCGTCATCGAGCCGCCGCTGGCCGCGATGGCCGCGCAGCACGCGGAGGGCGAGGAGCTCGCCGTGCTCAAGGGGGTGCTCGACAAGGCGGGCAAGCACCTGCGCGGCGAGGACGCCGAGCTGCACGAGGCGAACATGTCCTTCCACCGGGCGACCGCGCGGATGGCGGGCAACAGCGTGCTCCACGAGGTCGTCGATTCGCTGCTCCTCGTCCACGGGCCCGAGCAGCGGGAGATCCTGCAGATCTTCGACGACCGGCGGCGTGACTACGAAGAGCACCTGGCGATCCTGGAGGCCATCGAGGCGCGCGACGCGGTTCAGGCCGAGGAGCGCATGCGGGCCCACCTGGTCGAGGTCAGGACGGTCATAGAGCACAGGTTGCACCCCCCGGGTTGAACCCCCCGGTTGAACCCCCGATGGAAACAAGGAGGCCGGTCCATGTTCCGGTCACGTGTGGTCACGCTCGGCGTGGCGGCGCTCGTCCTGACCGCCTGCGGTGGCAACGGCGCCGACGCGCCGCGGGAGAAGAAGACCGAGCTGACGTTGTACAACGACAAGGGCGCGTGGACGAAGTACTTCGACGAGATGAGTGCGCTGTCCAAGCAGAGCGTCGGCCTGAGCATCAAGCCGACGGGATACACCGACTCGGCCCAATACCAGGCGTTCATCAAGGCGTCGTTCCGCACCGACGTCAAGCCTGACCTGTTCACCTGGCAGACCGGGGGAATGCTGGAGCAGATCGTCAAGCAGAAGCAGGTGGCCGACACCTCGGCCATCTGGCAGGAGGCGATCAAGAACGGCGACCTGTCGCAGGACCTCATGCCCTACTACACGATCGGCGGCAAGCAGTACTGCGTGCCGATGAACGTCGCCTACTGGGGCATGTTCTACAACAAGAAGATCTTCGACAAGCACGGACTGAAGCCCCCGGAGACCTGGGACGACCTGATCAACGTCGCCGACACGCTGAAGCAGAACGGCGTGAAGGCCTTCTACCACACCAGCGTGCTGTTCTCCTTCGTCTGGTTCGAGCAGCTCCTGGCCGGCACCGACCCCGACCTGTACGACCGCCTGTCCACCGGCAAGGCGAAGTACACCGATCCGGGCGTGGTGCAGGTGATGGAGAAGTGGAAGCAGCTGATCGACGCCGGCTACTTCATCAACCCGGGCGACAAGACCGACCCCGGCGACGTGCTGAAGAGCGGCAAGGCCGCGATGGTGTCGTTCGGCAGCTGGTTCAACACCAGCATGACCCAGCGCGACCTGAAGGCCGGCGAGGACTACGACTTCTTCGTCATCCCCAACGTCAACCCCGCGCTGCCCAAGACCTCGATGATCTTCGAGAGCGGTCCGCTGTGCTCGCTGACCGAGGCGGCCGACCCCGACGCCAGCACGAAATACCTCAAGTGGTGGACGACCGCCGAGGCCCAGGAGAAGTGGGCGGCGAGCCGCGGTGACGTGAGCGCCAACCCGAAGGTGGAGATCGACGACAAGGCACTCGGCACCGTCACCAAGGACGCGGGCGGCGGGAAATACCGGCTGGTCAACCGCTACTTCGAGGCCACGCCGCCGCCCGTGCTGACGGCCGCGCTCGACGGGTTCAGCAAGTTCGTCACCCAGCCCGGCTCGTACAAGGAGGTGCTGGAGACCATCCAGCAGGCCGCCGACGAGTACTGGAGCACGCATCAGTGAGCGAGGGAGCGCCGTCGTCTGGAGGAGCGCCGGGAGCGCAGCGACCAGAGCGACGGGGGAAGGCGGCGGCATCCAGGCGACCGAGCCCGCCTCACGGAGTGAGGCCATGAACACGCGCGCTCCCTTGCTCGGCCGCTTCAAGCACGGTTACGTCGCCCCGGCCGCTCTCCTGGTCGCGGGGTTGCTCTACGCGCCGTTCGTGTGGACGGCCTACCTGAGCCTGACCCGATACGACGGGCTGGAGCCGCCCGCGTGGATCGGCCTGCGCAACTTCACCAATCTGTTCGACGACCCGGCGCTGCTCACCTCGACCCGCAACACGCTGATCTGGGTGGTCGGCACCATGGTGCTGCCAGTCGGCTGCGGGCTGCTGGTGGCGGTGTTGTCGTACGACCTGAAGGGCGGCGCGTGGTACCGCCTGCCGTTCATGTTGCCGTACGCGCTGAGCGGCGCGGGCCTGGCCATGGTGTGGAGCCCGATCCTGTCGCACGGCGGGATCGCCAACCTGATGCTCGGCGTGGACACCGCGTTCCTGCAGGACGCGCCCGCCAACACGGTCGCCATGCTGCTGGTCTGGACGTGGCAGCAGCTCGGCGTCAACACGCTGCTGTTCGTGGTGGGCCTGCAGTCGATCCCCAAGGAGCCCATCGAGGCCGCGCGGCTCGACGGGGCATCGGGGTGGCGGTTGTTCCGGCACGTCATCTGGCCGCTGATGAGGCCGCTCACGGCCGTCGTGGTGGGGCTCGCGCTGGTGGCCGGGCTCAAGACGTTCGACATCGTGTGGGTGCTGACACAGGGCGGGCCCGGCCGCAATTCGGAGACGCTGGCGGTGACGATGTACAAGGAGACGTTCGTGACCAGCGACTACGGCTACGGGTCGGCGGTCGCGGTGATGCTGACCGTGGTCACAGGGCTGGCGTCGTACCTCTATCTCAAGAGGCAGGTGACCGCCACATGATCAGGCGTGCCGTGCTCGTCGTGCTCGGGCTGGTCTGGCTCGGGCCGACGTACCTGCTGCTGGTCAACGCCGCGCGCCCGGCCGGCTCGTACGATCCGGGCAGCGCGTGGGTGCCGTCCGGCGACTTCGCGTTGTTCGAGAACTTCGGGCGGGCGCTCGGCAGCGCCGACCTGACCCAGAGCCTGGCCAGCACCGCGCTCTACAGCGTTGTCTCGCCGCTGCTCGGCGTGCTCGTGGGCGCGCTGGCCGGCTACACGATCGTGGTGCTGCGGCTGAGGTACGGGTTCTGGTGGTTCCTGCTGATCTTCGGCGGCACCATCTTCCCCTCGCAGATGTTGCTCGTGCCGCTCTTCGTCGGCTACAGCGACGCCGGCCTGTACGACTCCAGGCTCGGCATGATCCTCATCTACACGGCGATCAACGTGCCGCTGGCCGCGTTCGTGTTGCGCAACTTCTACTCCGGCGTGGCGTTCTCGATCTTCGAGGCCGCGCGGATGGACGGCGCCTCCACCTGGCGCGTCTTCTGGCGCATCTACCTGCCGATCTCGGCCAGCGCGCTGACCGCCGTGTTCATCCTCGAGTTCACCTTCATCTGGAACGACCTCATCTTCGGCCTGACCCTGACGCAGACCGAGGAGGTGCGGCCCGTGATGACCGCCATCGCGGGCCTCATGACCGACGTGTACGCCGGAACCCCGGTGCCCGTCGGCCTGGCGGCGGGCCTCGTGGTCTCGCTGCCGACGGTCGTGCTGTTCCTCGCCACCCAGCGCCTCTTCGCCAGAGGCCTGTCTCTAGGGAGTGTTTGATGACGAGCCGGTTGCTCCAGCGGAGCCTGGGCAGTCCCGACTATGACGGGATCAGGCAGGCGCTGCGCGACGACACCTCGACACCGGTGATCAGCGTGCGCGGGCTGGAGGTGCGGGTCGCGGTGTTGCCGCTGTTCACCCACGACGGCCGCCAGGCGGTCAGGGTGTCCAGCACCCAGCCGCTCACGCACACGCTGGTGAATGTGGACAGCGCCGCGGGCAGCGACGTGACGCTGCTGGTGCCGGAGGTTGACGCGCCGCGCGAGCTGACGCTGGAGTGCCGCGACGACGCGGGGCTGGTCGGCTCGGCCCAGATCACGGTGACGCCGCAGCGCAAGTGGAGCGTGTTCGTCGTGCACCACTCACACCTGGATATCGGCTACACCGACCCGCAGGGCACGGTGCTCCGCCACCACCTCGACTACCTGGACGCGGGCCTGCGGCTGGCCGAGGAGACCTCGTCCTGGCCGGACGACGCCAAGTTCCGGTGGAGCGTCGAGTCGTCGATGCCGGCGCTGAAGTGGCTCGACGCGCGGCCGCCCGAGATGGTCGAGTCGTTCGCCGCGTGGGCTCGCGAGGGCGTCATCGAGGTGACCGCTCTGCCGTTCCAGCTGCACACCGAGGCGTGCTCGACCGAGGAGCTGCACCGGCAGCTCCGCTTCACCTCCCAGCTCAGGGACAGGTACGGCTTCGCCACCACGTCCGCGATGCACACCGACGTGCCCGGCGCGGTCGTCGGCCTGGTGGACGCGCTCAGCGCGCACGGCGTGCGCTACCTGGCGGCGGCCCACAACTGGGCCGGGCGGTCGGTACCCTACCTGCACGGCGGTGACAAGCTGACCAGGCCGTTCCGATGGCAGGCGCCGAGCGGCAACGAGGTCATCGTGTGGTTCACGGACACGCCGCACGGCATGGCCTACATGGAGGGCAACACGGTCGGGCTGACCGACTCGTACGAGCTGGCCGACGACCTGCTGCCGCGCTACCTGTCGGCGCTGGCCACGCGGGGCTACCCGTACGGTCCTGGCACGTTCGGCTGGCAGGGGCCCGACGCGCCCAAGGAGCCGTACGAGCTGGACGTGCTGCACCTGCGGGTGCAGGGCGCGCACGCCGACAACGCGGGCCCGTCGATCGTGCCGGCGTCGATCGCCCGCAGGTGGAACGAGCAGTGGGCCTACCCGCGCCTGCGCTCGGCCGCCAACAAGGACTTCTTCGAGCACGTCGAGGAGCGTTACCTCGACCGGCTGGCCGTGCACGAGGGTGACTGGACCGACTGGTGGGCCGACGGGCTCGGCTCGGGCGCGCGCCCGCTCGGCTACGTGCGCAGGGCGCAGTCGGCGCTGCGGGTCGCCGAGACGCTGCACACGCTGGCCGGCGAGGACGCCACCGAGCAGATCGACGCGGCCTACGACAAGGTCGCCCTGTTCAACGAGCACACGTGGGGCGCGGCCAATCCGTGGGAGGACGCCGAGGAGGCGGGCGACTCGGGCGGCCTGCAGTGGACGCGCAAGTCGTCGGGCGCCTACCAGGCCCAGGACGACGCGTCCGACCTGCTGCACGCCGCGACCCGCAGGTTCGCCGCCGCTCTGACGGGGGTCGGCGGCGAGCGGGGAACGGGCGGCGCGCTGGCCGCGTTCGCCGTCTTCAACCCCGGCACGCGGGCGCGCGCCGACGTCGTGCGCGCGTTCCTGCCCAGGGACGTGGTGGGCGTGGACGTGCCGATCGCGCTGGTGGACGCGCGGACCGGGCAGACGCTCCCGCACCACGAGGAGCTGGTCGACCCGGTGGACTGGCCGACCCGGCCGATCGGGCGGCACGTGCACGCGGTCGTCCAGGCCGTCCCGGGGTACGGCTACGCCCGCCTCGACGTCGTGCCCGGCGAGACCCAGGCCCCCGAACCGGTCGAGCTGAGCCTGGACGGGGTGATCGAGAACGAGTTCTACCGGGTGGCGTACGACGTGCGCGAGGGCTACGTCAGCTCGATCTTCGACAAGCGGGCGGGCCGCGAGCTGGTCAACGGCGAGGCCGCGGCCGGCTTCGGCCAGTACGTCTACGACCAGTACGCCACCGCCCCGCATTTCAACCACATGTCGGGACACGTGGGGGCGGATGACCGCACCCTCCTCGGCGACCGCGCCATCGGCAGGAACGCCGTCGTCACCAAGGTCCAGCGCACCGCCGTGGGCGAGAGGCTCGTCGTGGAGCTGCAGGCCAAGGGCGTCGACTGGCTGCGCACCACGATCGAGCTGCACAACGGCGTGCCCAGGGTCGACCTGACCTACCAGCTCGCCAAGCAGGGCACCCCCTCCAAGGAGGCGGTCTTCCTGGCCTTCCCGTTCGCGGCGGGCCAGGCGACGGCCTGGGAGCTGACCGGCGGCGTCGGCGGCCCCGACGTGCCGCGGGTGCCCGGCTCGGCCGAGTACATGCTGCCGATCAGGCACTGGATCGCGTTCGAGGACCCCGAGCTGACCATCGCCTGGGCCACGCTGGAAGCGCCGCTGGTGCAGCTCGGCACCATCCACATGCCGTACGCGCCGTTCCCGCCGACCCTCGACCAGGAGGACGGCACGGTCTACTCGTGGGCGCTCAACAACATCTGGGACACGAACTTTCCTGCTCAGCAGCAGGGCGAGACCACGTTCCGTTACGCGGTCACGAGTCAGACCGGGATCGGGGGCAGGCGGCTCGGCGCGGCGGCCGCCTCGGGGCTGACCGAGCCGTTCGTCGGCGCACTGGTCGGCGACGGTCCCGCCGCCACCGAGACGTACGTCTCCGTCGACCACCCCGACGTGCTGGTCACGTCGCTCGGGCGGTCGGGTGACGAGCGCGTGGTGCGGCTCCAGTCGCTGGCCGCCGAGCCGGTCGAGGTGACGGTCACGCTGCCCGGCCTGCGCTCCGCCCGTGGGCCGGGCGTCGCGGAGGAGCCGGTGGACGAGTCGGTCAAGGTACGGCTGCCCGCCTGCGGGGTGGCCGTCGTCTGGGGGACGTGCGCGTGAAGATCGTTGACATCAGGGCCACGACGGTCGCGGTCCCGCTCGAAGCGCCGCTGCGGCACAGCAACGGCGCGCACTGGGGGCGGTTCATCCGCACGATCGTCGAGGTCGAGGCCGACAACGGGCTGATCGGCCTGGGGGAGATGGGCGGCGGGGGCGAGAGCGCGGAGTCGGCGTTCCGCGCGCTCATGCCGTACCTGAAGGATCATGATCCTTTCCAGCTTGAGTCGCTGCGCTTCAAGATCGCCAATCCGACAGCCTCGCTCTACAACAACAGGACCCAGCTGCTGGCCGCCATCGAGTTCGCCTGCGTCGACCTCATCGGGCAGCACCTGGGCGTGCCCGCCAGCGACCTGCTGGGCGGGCGCGTCCGCGACGCCGTCCCGTTCGCCTCCTACCTGTTCTTCAGGTACGCCGCCCCGGGCCACGCCGAGATCCGCACGCCCGACCAGCTCGTCGCGCACACCGCGGAGCTCAAGGCGGCGCACGGGTTCAGCGTGCACAAGCTCAAGGGCGGCGTGTTCCCGCCGGACTACGAGCTGGAGTGCTACCGGGCGCTGGCCGAGGCGTTCCCTGACGACCGGCTCAGATACGACCCGAACGCCGTGTTGTCGGTGGGGGAGGGACTGCGCTTCGGCCGGGCCATCGAAGGGCTGAACAACGACTACCTGGAGGACCCGGTCTGGGGGCTCGAAGGGCTCAGGGCCGTGCGCGAGCAGGTCAGGGTGCCGCTGGCGACCAACACGGTCGTGGTCAACTTCGAGCAGCTCGCCTCCAACGTGCTGCGCAGGGCCGCCGACGTGGTGTTGCTCGACACGACCTTCTGGGGCGGCATCCGTCCGTGCGTGAAGGCGGCAGGGGTGTGCGAGACGTTCCAGATCGGGGTGGCCGTGCACTCGTCGGGCGAACTCGGCATCCAGCTCGCGACCATGCTGCACCTCGGCGCGGTGCTGCCGAACCTCACCTACTCAGCCGACGCGCACTACCACCAGCTGCGCGACGACGTGATCGATGGCGGCAAGATGGCGTACTCGGAGGGCGCCATCGCCGTGCCGGACGGTCCGGGGCTGGGCGTGCGGCTCGACAGGGAACGGGTGGCGGAATACGCCGAGCTCTACCGCGAGATGGGCGGCTACCCGTACGACCGCGACCCCGGCCGGCCCGGCTGGTACGCCACCGTGCCCAACGCGCGCTTCGCCGACCCCACCGTGTCGTCCGTGGAGGCAGCACCATAATAGTGCGGTATGTCTGAACCCTCGCGGCCCGCTCCGCCCGCCGACAACCTGGTCACCACCTCCCACGCCCTGCGGTCGGGGGAGAGGTACACCGCCACCGCCGGCACGATGGTGCTGCGCGAGGAGGTCTACACCGACGGCACCTTCGACGGTCTGCGCCCCAAGGCCGAGATGTTCGTCACCGCGTACACGCTGGACGGCGCCGACCCGCTGAGCCGGCCGGTGACGTTCGCCTTCAACGGCGGTCCCGGCTCGTCGAGCGTGTGGCTGCACCTGGGCGTGCTCGGGCCGCGCCGGGTCGTCATGGGGGACGCGGGCGCGCTCCTGCCTCCCCCGTACGGCCTGGCCGACAACGAGGAGAGCCTGCTGGCGGTGAGCGACCTCGTCTTCATCGACCCCGTCTCCACCGGCTACTCGCGGGCGGCGGAGGGACAGAAGGCGGAGCCGTACCACGGCTTCACCGGCGACCTGGAGTCGGTCGGAGAGCTCATCAGGCTGTGGACCACCAGGAACGCGCGGTGGATGTCGCCGAAGTTTCTGGCGGGCGAGTCGTACGGCACGGTCAGGGCGGCCGGGCTGGCCGAGCACCTGCAGTCGCGTTACGGCATGTACGTCAACGGGGTGATGCTGATCTCCTCGGTGCTCGACTTCATCACCGGCGAGTTCAACCAGGGCAACGACCTGGCCCACGCCCTCTACCTGCCGACCTACGCGGCCATCGCCCATTACCACGGGCTGCACGGCGACCGGCCGCTGGCCGGCGTGCTGCGCGAGGCCGAGGAGTTCGCCGAGCGCGACTACCCGTGGGCGCTGGCCCGCGGCAACCGGCTCACCGCCGATGAGCGCGCGTCCGCCGTGGCCAGGATCGCCGCGCTGACGGGGCTCAGCGAGGACTACGTCGACCGGGTGAACCTGCGGATCGAGCACATCCGCTTCTTCACCGAGTTGCTGCGCCCGCGCCGCCAGGTCGTCGGCCGCCTCGACGGGCGCTTCACCGGCTGGGACCCCGACGCGGGGCGCGAGCACTTCTTCGCGGACCCCAGCTCCAACGCGATCATGGGGCCGTTCAGCGCCGCGCTCAACCACTACCTGCGCACGGATCTCGGCTACGCCAACGACCTGCCGTACGAGGTGCTCACCTCGCGGGTCTACCCGTGGTCGTTCAGGGAGTTCGAGGGCGCGCACGTCACCGTCACCGACAAGCTGGCCGCCGCCATGCGCGCCAACCCGCACCTGCGCGTGCACGTGGCCTGCGGCTACCACGACGGGGCGACCCCGTACTATGCCGCCGAGCACGCCCTCGCCCACCTGCCGGTGCCCGCGGAACTGGCCGCCAACGTCGAGTTCAAGTACTACGAGGCCGGCCACATGATGTACGTCCACGAGCCCAGCAGGCTGCGCCAGTCAGCCGACCTCGCCGCTTTTGTGCTGGGCCAGCAGGCTTGACGCCCGTTTCAGCCGCTGCTTGAGGTTGGCGCGGAGCGCGGTGAAGCGCCCGGGATTGTCGTCGATCACGTCCTGCTGCAGTTCGGCGTCGGCTCCGTACCAGGCCAGCACGAGGCCCGACGACCACTTGCACCGGGTGTCGGCGGTCGCCGTCTGCTTCTCCTCCTCGGTGATCTCCGGCTCGTCCAGGTTCCAGCGGTTGTCGGCGATGGCCGCCTCCGGCGACGGGTAGGAGTGGCCGGCCTGGCTCATGCACGACTGCCAGCGCTTGACCGCCTCCTTCACCGTGGGGTCCTTGGCCGCCTGCTCCAGCGTGAGCGAGTCCTGCAACGACAACCACGGCCAGTCCGCCTTGCGTGCCCCCTTGTCCAGGGCCTGCGTCGCGCGGTCCAGGCAGCCGCGGTCGGCGGCGGTGCCGTACAGGCGGTGGCGGACCGGCTTGGGCAGCTTGGCGGCCCACGCGCCGGTCGTGTCGGGAGAGGGCGGCCTGGCCAGGTGGTAGCCGTACTGCTTGGCCGCCTCGATGTCCGTGACACCGTAGCGGCGGGAGTTGCCGGGATCGACCGCGGCGATCGCGCCGGCGTCCTCGGCGGGCGGGGTGACGGTGCTGCCCCGCTCGCGCATGCACTGGACGACGAGATGGTTGTGGGCGTCGCCCAGAACGGCCCGCTGCTTGGGAGTGGTCTTGTAGGCGTCGAACGGCAGCACCAGTTGCGTCATCGCGGTGGTGTCCTGGTCGGGCGCCGCGGGCGCGGGCTCGTCGGCGGCACAGGCCGCGGCTGACGCCACCAGCAGCAGCGTGCTCGCGAGGAGTCCCCGGCGACCGGTTTCCGGCGGCCAAGCCCGGAAACCGGCACTCCCGTCATTTCTCAGCGGCACCAGATGTCGATCGCGCTGGTGCGGTTGTTGCCGATGGCGTTGTTCGACAGGTAGCCGTCGTTCGAGTTGTGCGTGAACGTGCTGTGCGCGCCGGTGTAGCCGGGGTGCTGCCAGAGGGTGGCGCTGCAACCGACCCGGTTCCTGACCGAGCTGGTCTCGTTGTCCATGCTGTGCCAGGTGTTGCTGAAGTCCCAGTTCAGCCAGTTGTTGTCGGCAAGGTTGGAGTCGTCCTTGACGAAGTCACGCCAGTGGTCGATCTGGCCGCGGTTGTAGTCGAAGCCCGCGTACAGGCAGACACGACCGCCGTAGCAGGTCGAGCGGGGGCTCGCCACCGCGGTGGCCGCGGGGGCGACCACGGTGAACATCGCGGCCGCGGCGACGATGCCGGCGGCCTTCTTGGATAGCCTCACAGGTCTCTCCTCGATCGGTGAGTCGTTTTCGATCTCGGTAACTTAGCGTGCCGAATCGAACGCGAGCCGTGGTGACTCGCCGATCCCGAAGGGGCTGCGCGCCCGCGCGAGGGCGCGTGCCCCGGCCCGCCGACCCACTCGTATCAGGCCTGTCACATGGGCTTTCGTCGCGTTGACGGAACTGTTGCCGGCTCTGGTGCGCCGGTGGAGGAACCCGTGGTCTCCGCTCGACCTACTCCGGAAGCGCCGCCGGGTTCTGGGCCAGCAGCCCGCCGTCCACACGGTGCTCGGCCCCGGTGACGAACGACGCGCGCGGGCCCGCCAGGAACGCCACCATCTCGGCCACCTCCTCGGGCCTGGCCACGCGGCCCAGCGGGTGGGAGCGGCCCCACTGCGCCACCTGCTCCTCCTGCGACAGTTCGCCGCGCCACAGGTCGGCCGCCCAGCGCAGCATCGGCGTGTCCACCGAGCCGGGGCAGACCACGTTCACCCTGATCCCGTCGGCCGCGTGGTCGAGCGCCATGGCCCTGGTCAGGCCGTTGAGCGCGGCCTTGCTCGCGGAGTAGGCGGCCACCTGGGCCTGCGAGGAGAACGCCTGGACCGACGACATGATCACGATCGAGCCGCCGCCGCGGGCACGCAGCCTCGGCACCGCGGCTTTGCACGCGAGATAGACGCCCTTGAGGTTGACGTCGAGCACCTCGTCCCAGACCTCTTCAGGGGTGTCCTCGACCGTGCCGTAGCGCTGCACGCCCGCGCACGTCACCACGATGTCGAGCCCGCCGAACCTGGCCACGGCCAGGTCGACGAGGTCGCGCATGGCGCCGGCGCTGCGGACGTCGGCGATCTTGCCGACGACGTGCTCGCTGTCGAGCTCGGCGCTCTTGTCGGCGCCGCAGAAGACCACGGACGCCCCGCCGTCGGCCAGCCGGTCGACCACCGCCCGGCCGATGCCCATCGACCCGCCCGTGACCAGCGCAACCTTTCCGCCGAATTCGCTCATGCCAGCACCTCCGCGCGCAACCGCAGTTCTTTCGTCTCGTGGGGATCCAGGGTGAGGGCCGTGCCGTTGGCCACGGCGGCGGCCAGGCCGTCGGTGGGCATGCTGGAGAAGGGCTCGAGACCGACCGTGTAGACCCGTCCCCACCAGGGGTAGCCGGTGGACGCGCCGAGCTCGTGCCACATCCACAGGTACGGCAGGAGCGTCGCATCCCACTCCACCCGCATACCGATATCCCCAGAAATCTCGTACCATCCCTCGTCGAAGCCGGTCAGATACACGATGTCGCTCGGCGCGCCCCGCTCCGGCACCACGCTCAGATCCGTCTCGCCGCCCCCATCCGCCGGCACGACCGGCCACTGCCAGGGCCCGCCCGCCTGGACCCGCCGCCCGCCGGGGCCGATCGCGCTCTCGTGCGGGATCACGGTGACGCCCTCGGGGAGCCTGATCGTGGCGCCCGGCCGCAGGAACGGCAGGCCGTACACGATGTGCTGGCCCCACATGGCGTGCAGCGGGAGGCCCGACTCGTTGGTGGCCCGCCCTTCGATCTCCAGCGCCACCGCGCCCGACCGCAGCCGGAAGACCTTCTCCACCGCGTACGGCAGCCGCCGCGTACGCACGCGCAGCCGCACCGCGACCTCCTTCTCGGAGTCGGCCGCGACCTCGCACTCCCACGGCAACCCCGAGACCTCGCCGTGCTGGGCCAGCCGCGCGCCCCGGTATTCGCTCGGCGCGCCGCCGCTGGGGAAGACCTCCTGCCAGCCGCCCTCGTAGTGGTCGGCGAACTGGGCGACGTCGTCGGCCGCTCCTTGGAGGTGGTCGCGCGGACTGCGCAGGCCCTGCGGGGAGAGCCAGACGAAGTCGGTGTCGGTGGGCTTGTGCAGGAACTCGACCACGTCGCCGCCCTTGTCCGGCACGACGGTCACGCGCAGCCGTTCGTTCTCCAGCACGACCGCCCGCAGCCCGTCGATCGTGACGTGCCGCAGGCGGGCCGCCCAGTTACGCCTCACTCGAATGTCACATCCAGGAATCGGGGCCGGTAGATCGACACGTCACGGTAGTGGTCGGTGTTCACGAAGCTGTTGACGTTGTACGAGATCACGAGCCCGTCGCCGTCCACCTCGGGATGCGCGTGGGCGTTGTAGGTGAAGATGTCGCCGCCGGTCTCGGGGGTCGTGTAGACGTGTTGCTTGCCGGTGAACGGCCCGGCCGGGGAGCAGGAGGAGTAGGCGACGATGTTCGGGCTGAGCGCCTCGGTGGTGTCATGAGTGATCAGGACATACCCGGATCCGACCTTGCTGACGCTGTACTCGTTCGCCACCCCGCTCATCACCCGCGCCGAGTCGGCCTCGTCGGGTGACCAGGTGCCGTCGGCCTTGAGATATTCCCAGCGGCCCAGCAGGCTATGCCCCTTGACCCTGGCGACGTGCATGTACTTCGGCGACCCGAGATCCTCTACGCCGTAGACGTAGGTGTATCCGCCGTCCTTCATGGTCGCCGAGGCCCACGAGACGCCGTGCCCCGAGGGCAGGTCGTGCACGCTGATCGGCTCGTCGAGCCGCCCGGGGGCGAACCTGGCCACCACGTTGCGGTGCCAGCGCCAGTCCCACGTGCCGTCACCGAACCGCTCGTACTCCTGGTAGGTGACCTCCACGACGCCGCCGGCCAGCGTCGCGTCGCCGGCCCAGAACCAGTGGTCCTCGTCGCGCGGCGGCATCAGCGCGGTCGGCTTCTCGGCGGTGCCGTCGTGGATCGTGGACAGCCTGCCGTCGCGCTCGACGGCGAACGTGTTGTTCAGGAAGACGGTCGTGCCGCCCTCCTCGACCACGGGCGGTCGCGAGCCGTCGGGGTTGACCTGGCCGAGGAAGGTGTCGGAGAAGATCCACAACTCCTTGCCGCCGGGCAGTTTGAGCGAATAGGTGCCGTCGGCGCCCGTCCAGTCGTCCAGGCGGCTGTTGTCGTTGCCGTAGTTGGTGAACAGCCTGGTCAGGCGGGCGTTCGTGGCGGCGCCCGCGACGGTCGGGGCGCACTCGGAGGCGGCGGTGGCCCGCTGCTCCTGCGGTGCGGCCGAGGGCACCGGTTTGGGAGGCGCGGCCCAGACCGGCTGCGGCACGGCCGTCAGGCCGGCCAACGCGATGGCGAGGGGTGCGAGGGCAGAGCGGAATCGCGTCATCACTGTCCTAGGGGAGGAGGCTCCCTACAGTTCTAGTCATTAGATCACTTGCTGTCCAGAGCCCTCCGGGATTCGCCGAGACCCCGGTGCCCCGACATCGCCTCGGGCGGCTCGAAGGCCCGCATCTGAGCCGCCCGGAAAATGTGATGCTCCGTCACGAACGGGCCCGGTAGCCTGCGCGCATGGGCCACGTCGAAGTAGGACATCTGACATACGTGCTGCCCGACGGGCGGCCCCTGCTCAACGACGTGTCCTTCAGGATCGGCGAAGGCGTGAAGGCGGCGCTGGTCGGGCCCAACGGCGCGGGCAAGACCACGCTCATGCGGCTGATCGCCGGCGACCTCCAGCCGGTCGAGGGCACCGTGGCGGGCTCGGGCGGGCTGGGCGTGATGCGCCAGTTCATCGGCAGCGTGCGCGACGGCAGCGACGTGCGCGCCCTGCTGCTGGGCGTCGCGCCGCCCGCCGTGCGGCAGGCGGCCGAGCGGCTCGACGAGGCCGAGCTGGCGATGATGGAGCGCGACGACGAGAAGACGCAGATGCGTTACGCGCAGGCCATCAGCGACTACACCGACGCCGGCGGCTACGACATCGAGGTGCTCTGGGACACCTGTACGGTGGCCGCGCTCGGCGTGCCGTACGAACGGGTGAAATATCGCGACGTGGCCACGCTGTCGGGCGGCGAGCAGAAGCGGCTGGTCCTGGAGGCGCTGCTGCGCGGCCCCGACCAGACCCTGCTGCTCGACGAGCCCGACAACTACCTCGACGTGCCCGGCAAGGAATGGCTGGAGCAGCAGCTCAGGGAGACGCCGAAGACGGTGCTGCTGGTCAGCCACGACCGCCAGCTGCTGGCCAACGCGGCCGACCGGATCGTCACCGTCGAGTCGGGCGGCATCTGGATCCACGGCGGCGGGTTCGCCACCTACGCCGAGGCGCGCAAGGCCCGCAACGAGCGGCTCGACGAGCTGCGCAGGCGCTGGGACGAAGAGCACGCCAAGCTCAAGGCCCTGGTCACCATGTTGAAGAACAAAGCGCGCTACAATGACGGCATGGCCCCCGCCTACCACGCCGCCCAGACGCGGCTGCGCAAGTTCGAGGAGGCGGGGCCGCCAGAGGTGGCGCCGGGCGAGCAGAACATCAAGATGCGCCTGCGGGGCGGACGCACGGGCAAGCGCGCGGTCATCTGCGAGGGGCTGGAGCTCAGCGGGCTGATGCGCCCGTTCGACCTGGAGGTCTGGTACGACGAGCGCGTCGCGGTGCTCGGCTCCAACGGCTCGGGCAAGTCCCACTTCCTGCGCCTGCTGGCGGGCGAGCAGGTCCGCCACGAGGGCGTGGCCAGGCTGGGCGCCCGCGTCGTGCCGGGCCACTTCGCCCAGACGCATGCCCGGCCCGAGCTGCTCGGTCGCACCCCTGTCGACATCGTCATGACCGAGCACGCCCGGCTGAAGAACGAAGCCATGAAGACGCTGGCCCGCTACGAGCTGGCGGGCAGGGTCGCGGAGCAGCGCTTCGAATCGTTGTCGGGCGGGCAGCAGGCGCGCCTGCAGATTCTGCTGCTGGAGTTGTCGGGGGCCACGCTGCTGCTGCTGGACGAGCCGACCGACAACCTCGACCTGGCCAGCGCCGAGGCGCTGCAGGCGGGGCTGGAGGCGTTCGACGGCACGGTGCTGGCGGTGACCCACGACCGCTGGTTCGCCACCGACTTCGACCGCTTCCTGGTCTTCGGCTCCGACGGCACGGTCTACGAGTCACTCCAGCCGGTCTGGGACGAGTCCAGGGTCGTGCGTCCGCGTTAAAGACTTGGTACGGCAGGCGCGTGTCCCCTGCCATCCGTGCCCATGCACGGGTTATCACGGCAAAGTGATCCCGCGTAGCCGAACCGTCAGCCTCCTCGCACTCGGGGCGATCTGCCTCACCGGGTGCGCGAGCGAGGAACAACCCGTACAAGAGCTCAAGCCGCTCGCTCTCAAGGAGCAGGTCTCCAATATCGTCAAATCCGCCGACGGATACGCCGTCAACTGGGCCGGCGTGCTCAGCAACACCAATCCGTGGCATTTCGGCGAGCACGTGGTGGCCACGATCGTCGGGCACGACACGAAGGGCACCGAGGTGGTCAGGATGGACCAGCCGCTCGACGCCGTGCCGCCGGGCGGATCGCTGGCCTTCACCGGCCAGGCCACCGCCACCGAGAAGCCGGCCAAGGTGACGATCCAGTACCGTCCCGCGCAGTGGCGGCTGGCGGGGCGCATCCCGTCGGCGTTCCGGGAGTTTCCCATCACCCGGACGCAGACATTGCGCCAGAAAGACGGCTCATACCTTATTACCGGATATGTGGATAATCCTTATCGAACGACGGCGAGCAGCCTCGTCGTCAATGCGATGCTGCGCGACAAATCGGGCAAACTTCTGGCCGGCGGCAGCACGTTCGTGGATGACGTGAAAGCGGGCCGCCCGCCGCGCTTCATCCTCACGGTGTCGGGGGTGCCCGCGCGCACCAAGGTGGCCAAGACCGAGATCACGGCACGGACCTGGGGGTCGACCGGCCGTCCTTACGACGATCTGGCGCTCGGCGGCGCCCTGCCGGTGCACACGGTCAAGCCGACGACCGAGCCGTTCGCGGTGGACCGGAGCACCGAGATCGTCTCCAAGTACAAGCAATGATTTTCTGCTCTAAAGAGCGATAAATCTGATCGCACGGGACTGTACGGGACTGCATGTGGCTGTACGTGGCTTTATGTGGCTGCATGGGTCGAAGGGAGCCATCGCGATTATTCATGAGGAACCCGGACATGCGGCCCGACAAGCCATGCCAACAGCGCGGAAATGGTGGAACTACTAGTTACCGATCCATTACCTTCGGTTACATGGATGACCGCGTTCTGGTCGAAGCCCTTCGCGCCCGCGACACCGACGCCGTGGCCGCTCTCTACGACACCTACGCGGAGAGCATTTACCGCTACTGCTGGTCTCTCCTCTTGAGTGGTGACAGCGCGCAGGTGGCGCTCCGCGACACGCTGATCGCGGCCGAGGCGCACGCGGACGCGCTGGCCGACCCGGGGAGGCTGCGCACCTGGCTGTACGCGCTGGCCCGCGCCGAGTGCCTGCGCCGCAGGGCCTGCGCCCCGCCGGGCACCGCGCAGGCGCTGGCCGAGGCGCCGCCGCTGGACGACCCGGCCGACGCCGACCTGCGGGTCATGGCATGGAACGCGGTCCACGGCCTGCCCGTGGCCGACCGCGAGGCGCTGGAGCTGGCCTACCGGCACGAGCTGCCCGCCGCCGAGCTCGCCCAGATCGTCGCGCTCCCGCCGCGCCAGGTGGAGCAGGTCACGGAGCAGGCCCGCGAGCGCCTGGGCGGCGCGCTCACGGCCGAGATCCTGGCCGGGAAGGGCCCGTACGACTGCCCGGCACGCGCCCGCATCCTCGCCGGCTTCGCCGGCGAGCTGACCCAGGAGATGCGCGAGCACCTGATCAGGCACCTGTCGCGCTGTGAGACCTGTGCGCCCCACCGCGCCCGCGAGGTGTCGGTCACCAAGGTCTACACGCTGCTGCCGGCCGTGGCGCTGCCGGAGTCGCTGCGGGTCAGGGTGCTGAGCTGCTTCGGCGACCCGGAGCTGCTGCCCTACCGGCGCTACGTCGCCAGGCGGACGAGCGGCCTGGGAGCCGCCGGGTTTCCCGTTTCCGCGGACAAGGGCGCTGGAAGGTGGCCTCAGGCGCTGGCGGGCGCGCTGGCGGCGGTCGCGGCCGTGGTGGCGATAGCGGTGATCTTCCAGCAGATCGGCAGGGACAACGGCGGCCTGTCGGGCGTCGCGACGGCGGCGTTCCCCCCGACGGGCGAGCCGCCCGGCATCAGGCTGCCCTGGCAGGGCGAGCCGAAGAACTTCCCGGTGACCGTGATGCCCATCGTCGACGCCTCGACCATGCGCCCGCTCGGCGTCGCGGAGTCGCCCGTGTTCCCGCCGCCCCTGGTCATCCCCTCTCCCACGCCCTTGATGCCCTTGCCGACCGGCGGCCCGCCACCGTCGCCCGGCCCGCGGCCCACCGGGCAGAGTCGCCCGCCGGACCTCCCTCCGACGCGCATACGCTCGGCGGAGCCGACCCTGGCGGAGCCCTCTCCCATCAGGCCCTCGCCGTCGCGGCACACGTCGAAGC
>NZ_SMKP01000121.1:0-32034 GCF_004349015.1 Nonomuraea diastatica | reverse complement strand
CTGGTGCGCCTCGTGCAGCGTCACCTCCGCACCCGCCTCCGCGCAGACGATGGCCGCCACCAGACCGGCCAGCCCGCCGCCGACCACCACGATCTTCTTCGTCACAACTCTCCCCTTTCTTCTCGCCCCATCAGACGGAAGAAGGCGGGGCCGATGTGACATCACACGCTCGGCGTGCTGTCACACCTCCCGTCTTCCGTGCGGGGCGCGAGATCGTGAGCGTCGGAGGAGTCCACATGCCGCAGGCGGCTGGGCGCGAGCAGCCACACCGCGACCGTGCCGGCCAGCAGCAGAACCGCTCCCGCCCCGCTGGCCAGCACGAGCGACTCGGTGAACGCCGCCCGCGCCTGCTCCGCCAGCGGCCCGCCCGCCGCCCCGAGGCCCTCGGCCACGTCGAGCGCCGCACCCAGCGACTCGCGTACGTCCCCGCCGCCAGGCCCTTCGTACGCCAGCTCGCCCCGGTAGGCCGCGGCCGCGACGCTGCCCAGGACGGCCACGCCGAGCGCCCCGC
Source organism: Nonomuraea diastatica (assembly GCF_004349015.1). NCBI lineage: Bacteria > Bacillati > Actinomycetota > Actinomycetes > Streptosporangiales > Streptosporangiaceae > Nonomuraea > Nonomuraea diastatica. The sequence continues at coordinate 31,523 of NZ_SMKP01000121.1, read as the reverse complement.
CGACCTCGTAACTGGTCTCCTCGATGGCCGCCGCGCTGCCCGCCTTGGCCGCCGGCGTCCCCGACATGATGACCGAGGAGGCGGTCGCGAGGGCGCCGTTCCCGACGCCGATGAGCACCAGGGCGCCCGCGACCGGCCAGTAGGTCAGCGGCCCAGGAGCGGCGAACAGCAGCAGGAAGCCCAGCCCGGTCAGGCCCAGCCCGCCCGCCAGCACGGCTCGCGCGCCCAGCAGGGCCGCCACCCCGGGCGCCAGCGGCGAGGCGACGATCGCGGCCAGCGCGGCGGGCAGCAGGCGCACGCCCGTCTCCAGCGGGGAATAGCCCTGGACGAGCTGCATCCACTGTGCCAGCAGCAGCAACACCGCCGCCATCGCGATCGACGTGGTCAGCGCCGTCACCACTCCGGCCGAGAAGGAGCCGCTGCGGAACAACCTGATCTCCAGCAGCGGATCCGGCCCGCGCAGGCACCGCGCCACGAACCAGCCCAGCGTCATCGTTGCCACCACGGTCGCCGCCAGTGCGGCGGGGGAGCCCAGGCCGTACTTGCCGAAGTCCTTCACGGCGAACACCAGCGCCACCATGCCCGCCATCGACAACACCGTGGCGAGCGCGTCCCACCGGCCGGGCGCCGGATTCCTGGACTCCGGCAGCAGGAACAGCCCGGCCGCGATCGCGACCGCCATGACGGGCACGTTCACCAGGAACGCCGAATGCCAGCTGAAGTGCTCCAGCAGCAACCCGGCCAGGATCGGCCCCAGCGCCGCCCCGACCGCCGCCATCGCCGCCCAGACGCCGAGCGCCCTGGCACGTTCCGCGGGGTCGGTGAACATGCTGCGGATCATCGACAACGTCGACGGCATGATCATCGCACCGCCCACCCCGAGCAGCGCCCGTACGGCGATCACCTGCAGCGGGCTGCTAGCGGCCAGCACCGCCAGCGAGGCCAGCCCGAACACCGCGAACCCGGACAGCAGCATGCGCTTGCGCCCCCACCGGTCGCCGAGCGCGCTCACCGTGACCAGCAGCCCTGACAACACCAGCGCGTACGCGTCCACCATCCACAGCAGCTCGATGGAGCCCGGCCGCAGGTCGGCGGACATGGCCGGGAGCGCGACGTTGAGCACGGTCATGTCCATGACCACGAGCAGCACGCTGGCGGAGAGCACGGCCAGGCCCAGCCGGCGCCTTCTGGCGGAGACCGGCGACGCGGTCGTCATGACCCCTCCCGCCGCGCCGCGCCGTGCTGGAACGTGGTGAGCAGCAGCCGGGGCACGTCCCGGCGTGCGACGTCGCCGCGGCGCAGACTCTCGCGCACGGCCACGAGCAGGCCGTACACCGTGCTGCTGATCCACCGGGCGGGCAGGTCGGCGCGGAGCAGCCCCGCGCGCTGCGCCGCGGCGTAGAAGGCGATCTCGCGCTCCTCCAGCTCGTCGGAACGGCGCATCAGCTCGGGATCGACCAGCATGGCGTAGTCGGTCAGGCCGAACCCGTATGCGTCGGCCACCTCGATCAGCCCGGCCAGCATGGCGTCCAGCGCCTTGCCCATCACCTCGGGATCCCCGGAGGCGGTCGCGCCGGCCATGCCGCTGCGCTCCTGGACCTGTTCCCACTGCTCATGCGCGCGATGGCCGAGCGCGAGCATCAGCTCCTCACGGCTGCTGAACTGCCGGTGCAGCGTGGCCCTGCTGATCCCGGCCGCCTCGGCGAGCTGCGCCATGGAGGCGAGCGGGTTCTCGTTGAGGTGCTGCATCGCCGCACTCATGATCCGCTCCCGGCTCATCGCCATCAGCCATCGCCACTCTGTGAGACATTCATGTCTCATACGATACATCAGAGCCTCATCAAGTCGATCGCCAGCCGCCCACGATGGAAGAGCCCTCGGCCCAACCACCCGCGATCCGGTGGGGGAAGGCGACCGCCGTCCAAGGTCCTGGCCGTCCTCCGCGGGGTTGCCTCTCCGAGGACGCAGGGGTGATCGCCCGTCGCAGGCCTCCCTGACCGGGTCGTTTCCCTGTTGACTCTTCTGTGCGGGACGGCCCCGTCGGCGGCGGCGACGGCGATCGCCCGCCTGGCCCCCTCCCTTTGCGGGGCTGCCGGCCGCCGATGCCTGCGACCGGGTCGTACCCGCCTGCAGACGAGGTGGTCGTTCGCCCTTCTACGTCGGACGGTTCAGCGGCGGAGATGATCTGTTGCTCCGGGATACGGCTCCCCTCGCGCGACGGTTCTCCGTCTGGTGGGTGCTCCAGAGGCGAACGCAGCCTCGCTGGAGGTCGCCGCGCCGTCGCCCTATGGAGACGTGATGCGCTTCGTGCCAGCGGGCACGCCGCCGCACGTCCGAGGGCTAGCATCTCCCGCGTGCGTCTCTATGTCCGAGAATTCGACGGCCCTGCCGATCGCACGCTCTTGGTCATTCACGGCGGGCCCGACTGGGATCACAGTTACCTGGTCGAGCCGCTGCGCGAGCTGGCGGGCGGGCGGCGCCTGCTCTTTCCCGATCTCCGTGGGTGCGGGCGTTCTCCAGTCGTTGATCCACTTACTCCCGATGCGATGGTGGCCGATCTCATCGAACTGATCGGGTCGTCGGCCGTGGACGTGCTCGGCTTCTCCTACGGTGGCCTCATCGCTTGACAGCAATCGTTGCCCGAATATCGCAGGCGCCTGGAACACGTGACATTCAGCGCTACATATGTGCAGGCTTGGCGCGAGGGCCGCTTTCCTTCCGCCCGCGTTCCTGATGTTGTCGAGCGTCTGTCGGGAATCCCGCTGTATCTGGTGCACGGACGGTACGACATGACGTTTCCCGCCTCTTTGGTGCCGCTTACGCCGTGCACGGATGCGGTTGTCCTGGACGAGGCGGGCCACATGGCGCATATAGACCAGCCGGAGGCGTGGCTGGCTGCTGTTTCCCGATTTCTGTGAACGACAGATTTCTGTCCGATCGCCATGGTCGGACAGAATCCTGAACGGCACCGCTGTGCGGCACGTCCGCCACCGGCGAATCGGGCATGCTGAGCCGTTCGGCGGCGATGGTGCGGCGCCTTGGGACATCAGCGTCCTGATCTATCCGTTGACCACCTCAAGGGGATGGCGGACGACCGCGTCGAAGTGATAGCCGAAGGGATGGTGCGGCGTGACGAGGGGCTGGGTGATGCCGCTCGCGTCGGTGGCGCGCGCCATGAGCACGTGAGCTCCCGTGCGCCGGGGTGCCCACGTTATGTGCCACGGCAGCCAGGCGCTGACCAGGTGCCGGCCGTGGTGCTCGGCCTCGCGCCAGCTCGCTCCGCCGTCGAAGCTGACCTCCACCCGGACGATCCGGCCTCGCCCCGACCATGACCGTCCGTGCAGGATGTGCAGCCCGCCGACGGGCAGGCGAGCATTCCAGGCGAGCTCGAAAGCGCTCTTGGCCGGGTTTGTCGTGACGTCGGCGTAGAAGACCGTGTTCCATGGCGTCTGAACCCCGCTCGTCGAAACCTCTACGTCGCCGAGCCATTTGATGGACGCCACGCCCACCCATCCCGGCACCACCAGCCGCACCGGGAATCCATGGTCGGCGGGCAGCGGCATGCCGTTCATCTCGTAGGCGAGGAGGACGTCGTCCATGGCTTTGCCGATCGGCAGCGGGCGGCACACGTGGCCGTAGTCCTTGAACGGAGCGTCGAGGCCGGTGGGCAGCACGTCCACCGCCTCGGGACGCACGCCCACCTCCATGAGCAGGTCTTTCAGCATCACGCCTCGCCAGCGCGCCACCCCGATCGCGCCCAGCCCCCACTGGGTGCCCGGAGCGGCGTCGTGCTGCTGCGTGCCGAAGAACCGCCTGCCGTTGCCCGCGCACTCGATCGCCACGTCGAACGTCCGCGACTGCATGGCCCGCAGCTCGTCGTAGCCGAACTCGCGCGGACATCGAACCCCCGCGCCATGGACGCGCAGGCGCCAGGTCGTCGCGTCGATGAGCGGTGTGGAGGTGTGGTTGCGCACGAAGAACCGGTCGTTCGGGGTGTGGTAGCCCATCCCGGACATGGCTTCCCCTCTCATCTCGGCGCTCTCACCATGCACCCTGAACAGATGGTCGGGCAGCGGCTTGACGATCGTCGCCGTGGCCTGCTTCATGTACGTCACCTCCGGCACTCGGCATTTCCTATCTGTAAACCATTTAATCTCCTCTCGTGCCCTTGTGGGACTCCTCGCGACAATCCGTGTTGACCGGTTGGGGAACGTTCCCCGGATATGTCTCAGTCGTTACCCCTGCCCCCACCTGCGGGAGCGCATGCCTGGCGGCCACGCTAGCCCGGGAACGGCTCCCCGGCGTTGAGACGTTCGATCAGGGTCGCTAGTGCGGCCCGGCCACCGTTGTCGCGCAACCAGCGGCTCACCTGGCAGGCGGACTTCGCGTACGTGCCGGCGTCGTGACGTGCGACGGCCAGCCACTCATCCAGCGTGACGGGCAGAGGCTCGATGGGCTCGATCAGGCAGCGATCCCCGGCCGACGCGGGAGACAGGTAGCGGGCGTCGTCGGAGACCACCACGGCCAGGCCCTCGTCGAACCACTGCGGCACGTCCGCACCGGAGGAGAGCCGGGCGTGCAACTCGACGTGGGCCATCTCATGGGAGGCGATCACCGTGTTCACTCCGCGAGGCGAGAGCATCACCGACCGGTTGAGCACCGCCACGCCGCGCTCCTTGCCCCCGCCGATCCGCGCGTAGCAGTCTTCCGTCAGGCAGACGAGCAGGTCGGGAGCGCTCACCGGAGTGCCGTAGAAGGCGGCGACCCGCCGGCGTGCCTGCTCGGCCACCTGCTTCACCCGGGACCGCTCGGCGTCCTCAAGACCGGGCTCCGTGTAGACGCCCTCCTCCAGCTTGGTCAAGCCGTAACAACCGGGGCACGTCGTCGCGGCCATGGAGGGATAGGCGAGCGCGACACCGGCGACGACCGCGAGCACCAGCGCGGCGGCAGCGGCGAGAACGCGCGCCCACCGCTTGCGCGTCTTCTTCCTCGGGGAACCCATCGAGTCCTCCTTCTCGGGGGTGGCCGGGTCGGCGAGACATTCTTCCGCATTCCCGGTCGCCGCACATTCACCCAAGGGGCTCGTCCTGGACCTGCTCGCCCGAAAGGCGCGCGGTGCCCGCCGTGCCGCCCGTCTGCCCGTGCCTCGAACGCCGCCCCCGCTGCCGTGCAGGTGCACCTGCCGGAAGGCGGGACCGGCCGCCTCCCCGCCGTGAACCCGGGCGGGTGAGGGAGCCGCCAGCCTGTCGGGCGAAGGGACGGTGGCGCGAGGTGATGGTGGCGCGTGCGGTGGGAGAGCGCACGCGCCGAGTGGTCAGCGCCCCAGGAAGGACAGGAGGCGGTCGAGGGGCCAGGTGTTGATGACGTCGTCGGTGGTCAGCCACGCCCGCTGCGCGATCCCCACCCCGAACCGCTGGTTGGCGAGGTGGGGGATCGCGTGCGAGTCGCTGTCGATCGAGAACTTGACCCCATGGTGCCTGGCCAGCCGCACCAGGTCGGCCGGCAGGTCGGACCGGTCGGGGTAGGAGTCGATTTCCATGGCGGTGCCGGTGCGGGCGGCCGCGCGGAAGACGGCGTCCCAGTCGGCGTCGACGGGCGGGCGCTTACCGATCTTCCTGGTCGTCGGGTGGCCGATGATGTCGACGTACGGATTCTCGCAGGCGGCGATGAAGCGGCGCGTCATCTCGTCGCGCGGCATCCCGAAGTGGGAGTGCACCGAGGCGACGCACACGTCGAACTCGCGCAGGATCTGCGCCGGCCAGTCGACCGACCCGTCGGGCGCGATGTTGAGCTCGGTGCCGTGCAGCAGCCGCATGCCGGGATGTTTCCGCTGCAGCTCGGCCACCTGGCCCCGCTGCTCCAGCGCCTTGTCCAAAGTCATCCGCTGCATCGCCAGGTCGGGAGCGTGGTCGGTGACCGCGTAGTAGGAGTAGCCGCGGGCGCGGCCGGCCGCCACCATGCCGTCCAGCGAGGCGATGCCGTCGGTCAGGTCGGTGTGGGTGTGCAGGTCGCCCTTGAGGTCGGTGAGCTGGATCAGCGTGGGCAGCTCGCCGCGGAGCGCCGCCTTGACCTCGCCGCCGTCCTCCCGCAGCGGCGGTGGCACGAACTGCATGCCGAGCGCGTCGTAGATGTCCTCCTCGGACGCGGCGGCGATCACCCGGTCGCCCTCGAACAGCCCGTATTCGGACAGCTTCCAGCCCTTCTTCACCGCCATCTCCCTGACGGCGACGTTGTGCTCCTTGGAGCCGGTGAAGTATTGCATCGCCGCGCCCCACGATCCGGCCGGCACCACACGCAGGTCGACCTGGACACCGGACGTGGTGCGGATCGAGGTCTTCTTGTCGCCCGCCGCGATCACCTCGGCGACGTAGGGCTGGGCGCGGAAGGCGGCCATGATGGACTCGGGCGCGACGGCGAGGATGTCGATGTCGCCGATCGTGTCCTTCATCCGCCGCAGCGAGCCCGCGTAGGCGATGCGCCCGGCCTCCAGCGAGGCCATCACCTGCTCGGCCAGCGACATGGCGACGCCGATGTGGACCCGGCGGCCCGACTGCTCGAGCTGCTCGACGCCCTTGAGGAGATTGGCCAGAGTCTTGGGGCCGAGCCCCTTGACCCCGTCGAGGCGGCCGGCGGTGATCGCCTCGCTCAGCGCCGCGGGGGAGTCGATGCCGAAGTCGTCGAACAGCATGATGGCCGTCTTGGGCCCCAGCGTCGGCACCCGGGTCAGCCTGCGCACGCCCTCGGGCACCCGGCCACGCAGGTCGTCGAGCTGCCGGAAGCTCCCGCGCTGCAGGAATTCCTCCATCTTCTTGGCGATCGCCTCGCCCACCCCGGGGACGCCGCGCACGTCGACGACCGAGATGTCCTCGGGGAACCCCGCGATCGCCTTGGCCGCCTTCTGGTAGCTCCGCACACGGAAGGCGTCGCCGCCGCAGAGCGCGAACAGCTCCGCGTATTCCTGCAGCGCCGCCGCCGCCTCCTCATTCGCCCGCATGGAACCACCCTAGGGTCCGGGGCCGACAATCTCGTGCCTCAGAAGCGCACCTCACGCGGCCGGTACGGTGCCGCGAGGAAGCCGACCTCGTCGTCCGACAGCGTCACCGACACGGCGGCCACCGCGTCGTCGACGTGCCGGTCCTTCGTGGCGCCCACGATCGGGGCGGTCACGGCAGGCTGGTGCAGCAGCCAGGCCAGGGCCACCTGGGCGGGCGGCAGGCCGCGCTCCCTGGCCACCTGTGCCACCCGGTCGATCACGAGCTTGTCGTTCTCCGGGTCGTACAGGTAGTCGATGCGCGCGTCGGACCCCGTCCTGGCGGTCGAGGTGTCGGAGCCCGCCCTGGCGAGCACGCCGCGCGCCAGCGGGCTCCACGGGATCACGCCCACGCCCTGGTCGGCGCAGAGCGGCAACATCTCGCGCTCCTCCTCGCGGTAGAGGAGGTTGTAGTGCGGCTGCATCGAGACGAACGCCGTCCAGCCGTTGGCCTCGGCCACGTGCTGCGCCTTGGCGAACTGCCAGGCCCACATGGACGAGGCGCCGATGTAGCGGGCCTTGCCCGCCTTGACCACGTCGTGCAGCGCCTCCATGGTCTCCTCGATGGGCGTCTCGTCGTCCCACCGGTGGATCTGGTAGAGGTCGACGTAGTCGGTGCCGAGCCGGGAGAGCGAGGCGTCAACGGCGGCGTGGATGTGCTTGCGCGACAGGCCGCCGTCGTTGACCCCCTTGCCCATGGGGAAATAGACCTTGGTGGCCAGCACGTAATCTTCGCGCCGAGGGAAGATCGCACGCAGCGCGTCGCCGGTCACGACCTCGCTCTCGCCTCTGCTGTAGATGTCGGCGGTGTCGAAAAAGTTCACCCCGGCGTCGGCGGCCCTGCGAATCATCGGCTCGGCCTCCGCCCGCGGCAGCGCCCAATCCTGCCGGGCCGGATCTCCATAGCTCATCATGCCGAGGCAGATCCGCGACACCTTCAAACCCGTGTTGCCAAGTCGTGTGTAGTCCATGGCTCAACCCTATGACTCCGGCCGGAGACGCCGGCCGGAGCTCAGGACGCTCCGTGCGGAGCCCGGGGAACGATCATCGTGACGCCCGGCACCGAGCCGATCGAGGCCAGCGCCTTGCCGGCGTCGGCCAGCCCGATCGTGCGGGTGATCAGCTGGTCGGGGTGGAGGATCCCCGCCCTGATCATCTCCAGCATCGGCGGGTAGGCGTGCGCGGCCATGCCATGGCTGCCGAGCAGCCGCAGCTCGTGGCCGATTACGCGGTCCATCGGCACCGTCGTCGGCGCTCCTGGCAGCAGCCCCACCTGGACGTGCCTGCCCCGCCTGCGCAGGCTCTCGACGGATGCGACGCACGTCTGAGGGCTGCCCAGCGCGTCGACGGACAGGTGGGCGCCGCCCCTCGTCAGCTCCCTGACCTGGGCCGCCGCGTCGCCGGCCGAGCCGTTGACGAAGTGTGTCGCACCCGCCTGCTCGGCCAGGTGCAGCGCGTCGGTGCTGATGTCCACGGCCACCACACGCGCCCCGGCCGCCGTCGCGATCATCACGGCCGACAACCCCACGCCGCCGCAGCCGTGCACCGCCACCCACTCGCCCGGACGCACCTCCCCGACCTGCGCCACGGCGCGGAAGGCGGTGGCGAAGCGGCAGCCCAGCCCTGCGGCGGTGGCGAAGGCCATGTCCTCGGGCACCGCGATGAGGTTGACGTCGGCGTGGTCGACCGCCACGAACTCGGCGTACGAACCCCAGTGGGTGAAGCCCGGCTGCGTCTGGCGCTCGCACACCTGCTGGTCGCCGGTGACACAGGACCCGCACGAGCCGCAGGCGCACACGAACGGCAGGGTCACCCCCGCGCCGGGCAGCCAGCCGCGCACGTCGGAGCCGACCGCCTCCACCACGCCCGCCAACTCGTGCCCCGGCACGTGGGGAAGAGACGTGATGTCGGGGTCGTGGCCCTGCCAGCCGTGCCAGTCGGAGCGGCACAACCCCGTCGCCTCGACCCTGATCACCGCCCCGCGCGGGGCGGGTGACGGGTCGGGCAACTCGCGAACGTCGAGCTCGCCACCGAAGATGTCAAAGGCAACCGCTCTCATCTCATGAGCTTAGGGTCTACTCCCGCAGCTCGCGCAAGGCCCGGTGTGACGGCGAGCCGGGTTCGGTCGTGTAGAGGACGAAGCGGAGGTCGATGCGGTCGGGCACCGGCATGACCTGGCAGACCGCGTCGATCACGCCCACCTGGGGGTGGTTGATGCGCTTGCGCTGCCTGCTGCGGATCTCGACCTCGTGGCGGGCCCACAACGCGGCGAACTCGGACTGAGCCCCTGCATCTCGGTGATCAGAGCCTGCAGCTAGCGGTCGCCGGGATAGCGGCCCAGGGCGGTGCGCAGGTCGGCGACCGCGGAGCGGGCGCGTTGAGCACGATGCGGCGGCCCACCTGGGTGGTACTGCCGATCCCAGCCTTTCCAGGTCTCTTCTGTACCGTCCTGAGGTGGGCGAACGTGAAGGACATGACGAAGATCGCCCTCATCGCGGGTGCCAACGAGGGAATCGGCTACGAACTCGCGCGGCAGCTCGCCGAGCAGGACATCACCGCGATCATCGGGGCGCGCGACGAGGAGCGCGGCTGAGCGGCTCGGGCTCGCCATCCTGAGCAGGGCGTGGCGATCGCCGTGCGGCTCGCGACCCTCGGCGCCGACGGCCCCACCGGCTCCTACCAGCAGGATGACGGCTTCCTTCCCTGGTGAGGTGTCAACCATGACGACGGGGACAGTGAGGGGTGATGGGACGAGATCTGGATAAGGAGCGCTTCACCGAAGCGGAGTACGTCCGTTTCGGTGAACGCCTCCAGGAGCAGGTGGGCGTGCTCCGCGAGCTGCTGGCCACCCCCGGCTTCGGTCAGGGCCCCGCCACGATCGGGGCGGAGCTCGAACTGTTCCTCATCGACGAGCGGGGCAGGCCGCTGCCGCGCAACAGCCAGGTGCGGGAGGTGCTCGGCGACAAGCGTGTCGTGCTGGAGCTCGGCCGCTTCAACCTCGAGGTGAACCTCACCCCCACGCCGCTGGCGGGCACGCCGTTCGAGACGCTGAGCGCCGAGGTCCAGGAGACGATCAGCAAGGTGGACGGCGCCGTCGAGGGCGGCGGCGCCCTGCCCATCGGCATCCTGCCCACCCTCAGCGCCGACGACTTCACGGTGGGCGCGATGAGCGACCAGAACCGCTACCGCGCCATGAGCAGGGGCTTTCGCCGGCTGCGGCTCGAACCGTTCCTGGTCAAGATCGAGGACCTGGAGCTGTCGGTGGAGGACGTGATCCTCGAGGCCGCCAACACCTCGTGGCAGGTGCACATCCGCACGCCGCCCGAGCGGTTCGCCCGGCTGTTCAACGCCGCCCAGCTCGCCATCGGCCCGGTGCTGGCCGTCTGCGGCAACTCGCCGTTCTTCCTGGGGCGGGAGTTGTGGGAGGAGACCCGCATCGCGCTGATGGAGGAGGCCGCCGACGACCGGGACGTGGCGCGGCTCGGGCGCAGGGACGGGCGGGTCACGTTCGGCTCGGACTGGGTACACGAGGGTGCGCACGAGCTGTTCGAGCGGTACGTGCGCGACTACGAGCCGATCGTGCCCGACATCACCGAGAACCCGCGCCCGCACGAGGTGCCCGAGCTGCGGCTGCACCAGGGCACGATCTGGCAGTGGAACCGGCCCGTCTACGACCCGGCCGACAGCGGCCACCTGCGGATCGAGATGCGCGCGCTGCCTGCGGGACCGTCCTGCGCGGACATGGCCGCGAACACGGCCTTCCTCCTGGGCCTGACGTTGTCGCAGGCCGGGCGCGACCTGACCGGCTACCGCTTCGCGCAGGCGTACCAGAACTTCTACCGTGCGGCCATGCACGGGCTGGACGCCAAGCTTTCGTGGCCGGGCAGCGATGCCGAGTTCGAGGCGGGGGAGCTGGTGCTCTCGCTGCTGCCCGAAGCGCGGGAAGGGTTGCTCGCGGCCGGGGTGGCGGCGCACGACGCGGACCGGGCGCTGGGCGTCATCGCGCAGCGGACCCGGCTGCGGCGTACGGGCTCGGTGTGGCAGCGCGAGGCGCTCGCGCGCTTCGGCGGCGACCGGGAGCGGCTCGTGCGCCGCTACCGTGAACTGGCACTTTCGGGATTGCCCGTGCATTTGTGGGATTGAGCGCAACCTCATGCCCTGCCTGCTCCGTCAAACCCAGTCAAGGGACGGGAAAGTGAGGGAGATATGGCGGCAAAGGGGATGGTTCCCACCGATAAGGCCCCCTATGCCTTGTCGCGGGCGACCGGCGACCTGCCCGAAGGGGCGGCCAAGCTGGCGGGAGAGATCGGCAGCACCGCTGTGGACACGGTGCTGGCCGAGGCCAACAGGACCGCCGTGCGCAAGGGTGCGGCGGGCGCGCTGGGGTCGATGCAGCCGAAGCCGGCCGAGTGGTACGCCTTCGACGACGGCGACCAGCGCACCGCCGACTGGTACCCGCAGGGCCTCACCGGCGGGGCGGGCTCCGGCACCATCGCGGTGCCGGTGTTCGTGGTGAGCTGGTACTTCCGGCCGGAGGCCGGCGAACGGGGCATCAGGGTGAGTTTCCTGAGCCCGCAGACGCTGAAGTACCGGCACGCGCTGCTGGTCACGGCCCAGCCCGACGGCTCGTACGGGCCGATCGACATCCACGCGGGCGGCATCGCCTGCCACGGCGACCTGCTCTACGTGGCCGACACCGTCAGGGGTCTGCGGGTCTTCGACCTGCGCAACCTCCTCGACCTGCGCACCGCCCAGAACGACCTGGGGGACCCCGAGCGGGTCGGGCGGCACGACGGCAAGTTCCACGCCTTCGGCTACCGTTACCTGATCCCGCAGACCGACCTGTGGCAGGTCGCCACGGCGGGGCCGCGGTTCTCGTTCGTGTCGGTCGACCGCAGCGGCGCCGCCCCGCTGCTGATCACGGGCGAATTCCGGGGGGACGACCCCGGCGGCTGGGTCGCGCGCTGGACCCTGGACATGGCGGGCGGCGAGCCCCAGGACGCCTTCGTGATGGGTCACCCCAAGATCCAGGGGGCGCTGTCGTCGGGCGGCACGTGGTACCTGAGCCAGTCGGCCGGCTCCACCGCGAACGGCAAGCTGCTCGTCCACGCCGGTGACACGACGCAGACCAGGCCGTTCCCGATCGGGCCCGAGGACTTGACCGTGCAGGACGGCAAGTTGTGGAGCGTCACCGAGTACCCGAACAAGCGGGTGATCTTCGGGGTCGGCCTCTGAGATCGGGAGCGGGATGCGGGCCCGGAGGGTGAGGACGACCCCCGCCCTCCGGGCAGGTGCGCTCTCAGGTCACGGTGGCGGGTTGGGCGGACAGGAGGGTCTGGCCCCAGCCTCTGGTGTCGACGGTGTTCTGTTTGCTGAGGTCGTCGTCTCGGCCGTCGTGGGGGTTGTTGTCGATGTAGCTGTGCATGGAGTCGTCGTGGTGGTGGCCGTAGTAGACGCCGCCGCCGGGGGACAGGAGGTGGTCGAAGACCTGCCAAGTGGTGTCGCGGAGTTGGTGGCGTTGCCAGGAGTCGGTGCCGCGGATTTGGTAGGAGATGAGCTGGCCGCCGGTGGTGGTGCCGAGGAGCCAGTCGGGTCCGGTGGTGGTGAGGGTTTTGAGGGTGAAGCCTTTGCCGATGACGGTGTTGTCGGTGATGGAGGTTTGGGTGGGTTTGGTGGCGGTGATGGTGTAGCGGCGGAGGGTTCCGTTGGCGATGCCGTAGAGGTGGGTCTTGCCGTCGTAGGCGAGGAGTTCGTGGGTGTAGCCGCTGGCGAGATAGACGGGTGGATCGAAGGCGAGGGTGTCGCGGTTGGTGCGGATGTCGACGCGGTAGAGCTTGCCGCCGGTGTCGTTGTCCTTGGTGACGAGGATGGTGTTGAAGTTGAGTGTGGCCATGGCTTTGGGGGTGAAGCCGAGGGTGGCGGTGGAGACGACCGCGCCGTGGGTGCGGCGGCCGGTGGCCGCGTCGATCGCGGTGTAGGTCAGCCGTCCGTCCGGCAGCACCCCGTAGATCGAGGCGACGCCCTCGGGAGAAGGTTCGGGGCAGTTGTGGCTCTCGACGTTGTTCCACTCCTGGCCGTTGGCCTGGCCGTAGGTGACGCCGTTGAAGGTCGGTCTGACCCGTTCGGAGCCCGCATACCCCCATGAGGCCGACCCGTCGCCGTTGGCGTCCATGCCGAGCTCGAAGTGCAGGTGCGGGTGTCCGTTGGAGGTCGGGCCGGTTTTACCGACCTTGCCGATCACCGTTCCTTTCCGCACCCTGTCCCCGTCCGAGACGGCACGAGACTGCAGGTGGATGTACGTGGTGAAATAGCCGCCGCCGTGATCGATCTGGATCATGTTGCCGGCGTTGTCGTGGTAGTAGGACTGGTTCACCGTCCCAGCGGCAGGGGCGATCAGGGTGGCGCCGTCGGTGCCGTGCTGGTCAGGCTCCTTCACCATGTCGAGTGCGGGGGCGTGGGCCCAGGTGTTCAGCTGCCACTTCTGCCCGCAGGGGAAGGGAAGCTGCAGGTCGGGCGCGGCCATCGCGGGGCTCGCCGTGCCGCAGACGCCGAGAGCTGCGATAAGTGCCGTGGTGACGACGACGCGTAATAGTGATGTCGTTGAGGTCATGTGATTCATCCAGGGGATTTCAGGCCGGGACATAACCGCTGTGCGACACCGCCGCGGTCGCGCCCGGACGTTAACCGGTCGAATAACTTGCCGTCAGAAGCTGCTGGGATGACGTTCATCAGCCGGGTGACTCCGCCTCCGTTCGATTCCGCATGAGTTCCGTACGGAATCGACCATAAATAGCGGCGGTATAGCGGCGGTATGTCACTCGCATTCGGCCATTACCCGACGTGCAGGCCCAGATCTGGGGCGCGATCGCGTCGGTGCCGGTCGAGCGGATCAGTCGCCGAGATGCCGGTTCAGCACCTCGCGGTAGCGGCGGTCGAAGGCGTCGTAGCGGACCCGCAGCTCCGCGCCCGGCCAGCCGGGTGGCAGCAACTCGTCCGGCAGCAGCGGATCGGCGAGCAGGTGGCGCAGCACCGCGGCCGACACGACGAACCCTTCGGCCAGGCCGCCCGAGTGGTCAAGCGCGTGGTCAAGCGCGTGCTCCAGCCGGTGTGCCTCGGCCGCCCAGCCGTCCAGGTCCCACAGCAGAGGAGTGGGGTCGTCGTGCGGGCGGCCGTCGATCAGCGTGCACTGCGCGGTGACGATCTCCGGCCACGCGCCGCGCACCAGGTTGGCCGGCCGTAGCCAGGCGCCCTCGCGCAGCTCGGCCAGGCGCAGCGCGGTCATCGTGTGGCGAAAGGCGGCCCGGTCGGCGGGGGCGCGCCGTTCGGCGGTGACCACGGCCACCTCCCACGTGCCGTCCCACGGCCTGGTGTGCGGATCGCGGCTCTCGTCCTGCCTGGCCTGGCGCTCGATCAGCCGCTCGGAGAGCGTGTAGAAGCCGTCCTCCTGGACCAGGTCGCCGGCCGCGACCATGCGGGACAGGGCCACCCGCACCGTGCCCTCGGCGATGCCGAACAGCCCGCCGATGCGCACCAGATGACGGGCCGGCAGGCGCGGCGGGTGGCTGCCCAGCAGCGCGCTCAGCACGGCCGACCTGGCACTCAGGGCGTTACGGTCTTCCATCGCGTGTTGAGTATATGTAACACTCCGGATATGAGGCGCTATCTCAGCGAGCCGTTCGACGGCAGCGACCGCTACGCCACCGAGCGCTACGAGGGCGCCGCCGGGCGCAACTGGTGGGCCTGCGACCCCACGCTCCGCCTGCTCATGCTGCGGCACCTGGGCGACGGCTACGCCTGGGCGGAGCCGCACCTCGACCGGCTCGGGGCGCTGATGGGCGGGCTCGTCGCCGAGTGCGCCGAGGAGACCGACCGCAACCCGCCGCGGCTGGAGAAGTACGACAAGTGGGGGAGGGACGTCAGCGAAGTCGTCATGCCGCCGTCGTTCCTGACCGCCAGGCAGGCGCTCATGGAGAGCAACTTCACCGCGCCGTCGTTCGCCGAGGAGGCGCGGGCCCATGGCGCCGATCCGTCCGCGCTCGCCGCGGCATGGACGTACCTGCTCGACCAGGCCGACATCGGGATGGGCTGCGCGCTCGGCACGGGCGGCGACATGGTGGTCTCCCTGGCCGAGAAGTACGCGCCCGAGGACGTACGCGAAAAGGTGCGGGAGATCTTCGCCAACGGCTTCTACTCCGGCGAGGCCGCTCAGATGTTCACCGAACGGACGGGCGGCTCCGACCTGGCCGCCCTGGAAACCGTCGCCGTCCCCTCCGGCGACGCGTGGAGCCTGTCCGGGCTCAAGTGGTTCGCCTCCAACGCCAACGGCTCCGCGTTCGTGGTGCTCGCCCGGCTCCCCGAGGGCGAGGTGGCGCCCTTCCTGGTGGTGTGGGAGCGGCGCGACGGCACGCGTAACGGCGTGCGGATCCGGCGGCTGAAGGACAAGCTCGGCACCAGGTCCGTCGCCTCGGCCGAGGTCGAGTTCACCGCGGCGGAGGCGTTCCTGCTGGCCGGTTCCGGGCCGGGCGCAGGATCCGGGCTCGGCACCATGATGAAGCTCACCAACGCCTCCAGGCTCGGCGTGGCCATGATGGGCCTCGGCGTGGCCAGGCGGGCGCTGGTCGAGTCGATCTGCTACGCCAGGGCGCGCGAGGCGTTCGGGCGGCCGCTCATCGAGCAGCCGCTGATGCGCCGCAAGCTGGCCGAGCTGATCGTCGAGGTCGAGGCGGCGCAGGCGATGGTGTTCGACGCGCACGTCAGCCCCCGGCTCCGCCTCGCCCCCGCCCTGACCAAGCTGCGCGCCGCCCGGCTCGGCGTCACCACCGCCACCGACGCGATCGAGGTGCACGGCGGCAACGGCTACATCGAGCAGTGGCCGGTGGCCAGGCTGCTGCGCGACGCGCAGGTCAACCCGATCTGGGAGGGCGGCGACAACATCCTCTGCCTCGACGTGCGGCGGGCCATGCTCAAGGAGCAGGCGCACCTGCCCTTCCTCGACCGGCTGCGCTCCCTGGCCACCTCCGGCCTGGTCGGCGCCCGCATCGACGACCTGGCCAAGGCCATCGAGGCATGGCACGCGCTGGACCGCGGGGTGGCGGAGGAGCGGCTCTACCCGCTGGCGCAGTTCATGGCCGACGTCTACGCCGCCGCGCTGCTGGAGGACCAGGCCCGCTGGGGGCTCGACGACGGCCGCAAGGCGCTCGTGGCCCGCTCGTACGCCGAGGCGCACCTCGTGGACCACGGCCCCCTGCGCGGACTCGACCGCCCCGCCGAGAACCCGCAGCGGTTCGACGACCTGCTGTCGGGGGCGTTCACCGGCTGACCATCCCGCCACCGGCCTTCGTCACGCGCGCAGTACGGTGATGTGGCGGCCGGACGGGGTGGTCGCTTCCTCGAAATTTCCTCGTTCGTTCCACGGCGGGGCTTCGGGGCGCCGGTCGAGATGACCAGTACGCCGGTGGTGAGGGTGAGGCGGTCCAGGTAGCGATCGAGCCGGGCGAGGCCGTCGGGCTTCGGGTCGTTCTCCCCGGCTCGCCACACCTTGAGCTCCATGGCCTCGCGCTGCATCTGCCGTTCGCCGTCCGGAGCGGCGTGAGGCCAGTGGATCAGGACGTCCAGACGTTTGGTGCCGGCGGCGTACGTCTTGCCGGTCTGCCGGGGCGCGTGCAGCACGAAGTGCCAGATCCATGTCGATGAGCACCCGCGCCTGGGGAAGCCGCTGCGTGGGGGACAGCATGTAGTGGTGCTGAGGTGCGCAGGGACCGGTGGTGTTGAAGGATCTCGCTCGGGGTGGCCGCATGACACATGCTGTCATCTTCCGCCGTTCCGATGGCGAGGTTCCGCATCGACCGTTCACGCCCGGTCAAGCTCAAGGAGCAGGCGCGCCTGCCCTCCGCCATCGCCCTCCTGGGGGCGTGAGCCTGTCCTAACGGCACTCGTTCATCGCGGCCCGCGCCTGGGAGATCGACATCGGGGGAACGGGCAGCTCGTGGGCCGCGGTTGCGCGCAGGCCGTCGAGGGTCAGGGCGAGGTGCCGCCGCCAGGCGCCGGGCGCGGTCCTGTACGTGGCCCGCACGGTCGCCGCCACGCCCCAGATCACGAAGGTCATGTCGGCGAGCGTCACGTCACCGCGCAGAGCCCCCGATTTCCGGGCCCGGTCGATGATGCGCAGCATCGGCTCGATGCCCTTTCCGTCTCGTGCGGCGAGGTCGTTGTAGCCGAGGTCGGCCGCCTGCAACTCGCAGACGCCGGTGAGGAACGCGACAAAGCCCTCCCAGGGGTCGTCCGCGACCAGGGCCTGTTCGGCGATCGCGGCGACCGTGGCCGCCCGGTCTTCGAAGACCGCCTCCACGAGGCCCTCCCGGGTGGCGAAGCGGTTGTAGAGCGTCCCGATGCTCACCCCGGCCGTCCGGGCGATCTCTTCGAGCGGTACGTCAAGCCCTCGGTCGGCGAACAACCGCCGGGCCGCCTCCAGGAGTCGCTCGCGGTTGTGTGCGGCGTCCTTGCGCATGCCCGCCAGCCTAGCTAAGTTGAGGCCACATTTAACTTGAGGAGAGTCTCAACTTATGTCCCGAACGATCCTGATCACCGGTGGAACCCATGGCATCGGCCAGGTCCTCGCCCGCCACCACGAGGAGCGGGGCGACCAGGTGATCGCGGTGGGCAGCCGCGACGCCGACCTCAGTTCGCTTGAGCAGACCTGTGACCTGGCCGAACGGGTCAGCGCCGAACACCCGGTGATCGACGCTCTGGTGCTCGGCGCCTTCAGGCACCACCCGAGGAGGATCGAGACCGAGGAGGGTTTCGAGGCGACCTTCGCCCTCTACGTGCTCAGCCGCTGGCTCCTGGCCGCAGCCCTGCGCACCCGCGCGCCGGGTAGCGGCGGGCCGAGGTCTCCGACGTCCGGTGGATGGACACGATCGACCGGAGGACGGCCGGCGCGCTCCCCGACGTTGATCCGTCTGTCCCAGCGGTTCGGCGCTTCAGGTCAGCGGGACCGGCGGCCCTTCTTCCCGCTCTTGCCGCGACCGGACGGCGCCGACCCGCGGCCGGAGCCGCCCTGAGGCTTGCGAGCCTGCCGCTGTGACGACCTATGGGCGGGCTTCTGCGCCGATCTCTGCGCCGATCTCTGGGCCGGCTTCTGGGCGGGCTTCTCGGGCGGTGACGCGGGGGCACGGCCGCGCGAGCTGTTCGCCGTGCGGCCGCGGACGATGCCGATGAAGTCCTCCACCAGATCGGTCGTCCGGTCCGTGGGCCAGGCCAGCGCCACCTGCGACTGCGGCGCGTCCGGCACCGGCCGGTAGGTGAGATCCCTGCGGTGGTGCAGGCGTGCCAGCGACTGCGGGACCACGAGAAGCCCGGTCCCGGCCGCGACGAGCCGGATCGCGTCCGCCGTCGTGGGCGGCCGCTCGAACGCGGGCAACCCCGGACGGACCGTCCACTCGAGAGTGTCATCCAGCGGGTGGAACACCTCATCGTCCGCCAAATCGGCGACGGTCACCTCATCCGCTGCGGTCACCGCGTGGTCCTTCGGCACCACGACCACCGTGGTCTCCACGTAGAGGGGAATCACGCTGAGCCCGTCCCGCTCGACCGGCAGCCGGACGAATCCGGCGTCGGCGCCTGCGCCGCGCAGCTGCTCCACCACGTCGGCGGCGGGAACCGCGACCAGGGCGAGCGGCACGCCCGGCATCCTCTCGGCCCAGATGCCGGCCCATTTCGCGGGTGTCACCCCGGGCGCGTACGCCAGCCGGAACACGGTGCCGGTCTCCTCGTGAGTCACTCCGTCAGGGTAGCGACGTCAGAGGGACCACCGTTTACTGACTACCCTGGACTCCATGACCTCGCTCAAATCCAAGACGACCCAGACGATGAAGCCCGCGACCGCGGCCAAGAAACTGGGCATCCTCCTCTCGGCCACGCCCGCCGAGTTCCAGGAGGGCGTCGTCTCCAGGAGCGAGCTGAACGCGCTGCAGGCGACCCCGCCCGCTTGGCTCGCCGATCTGCGGCGCAACGGTCCGCACCCCAAGCAGGTCGTCGCCGCGAAGCTCGGGGTCTCCATCTCCGGCCTGATCAGAGCCGGGATCACCGAGCCCCTCACCACCGCGGAGATCGACGCGCTGAAGGCGGAGAACCCCGCGTGGCTGGAGCGTGAGCGGTCCATCCAGGCCGAGGTCCGCAAGGAAGCGCTGAAGCTCAAACAGCGTTAGAGCGCCGTCACTATCACGCACGCAGTTGGGAGACGTGGCGCCTGCGGCCAGGGATCCGTTGGCAGCAGTTCCTCCGGCCATCCCGCCCACTCGGCGGCTTGGCGGAGGGACTTCAGCAGAATCTCCTCCGCGGCGGCGTGGTCGCCGCCGGCCGCTTTGGCGCGCTCGCAGGAGAACATCAGAGCGGCGGTGTCGCCCTCGGCGGTCAGCTCGGAGGCCGGGGCGTCCAGCGTGGTGGTCTTGCCGGTCTGCCCGGGGCGCGTGCAGCACGAAGTAGCGGTCCATCTCGATGAGCTCGCGCGCCTGGGGGAGCCGTTCCGCGTGGAACGCCATCTAGTGGTGCAGTGGGCCGCAGGGCCCGGTGGGTGTTGAAGTATCTCGCTCGGAGCGGCCGCACAGTCACATACCGCCGCCATCGGCTGTGCTGACCGCGAGATTTCGCGTCGGGACCGAGGAGATCGCTCAACGTGCGCTCGTGCCGTCAGGTCGGTTCGTCGAACAGGTCGTGGAGGGTCTGGGTGGTGGCGGCGCGGATGGCCCAGTTTTCGAGCTGGGCCAGGTCGGTGCAGGTGGTGATCCGGGTGCGGGTGTCGTCGGGGACGGCGAAGCCGCGGGCGGTCAGCACGAGCAGCACCATCCTGGCTGCCTCTTCCGCCTTGCCTTCCGCTTTACCTTCTGCCTTGCCTTCTGCCTTGCCTTCGCCTTGCCCTTGGCCTGGCCTTCTTGGAGGCCGCGGCCGAAGTGTTCGCGGGCGAAGGGACTGTAGACCGGCCAGGTGGTGGACGTCATGATCTCCTCCATGAGGCGCTGAATCTCGGGCGCGGCCATGCTGTAGGCGTATTCATAGTACTTCGGAGCGTGTTCGTCGCGGGTGTCGGCGAGTGCCGTGGCGAACGCCTCGACGACTTTGCGGTCCTTGCCGTGGATCATGACGGACATGGCGGCGAGGTCGAGGTTCGCTGTGGCCTGCTGGGGGTCGGTGATGGCCGGTATGCCGTCCGGTCCCAGCACCACGGGGAGCAGGCGGTAGCCGGTCAGCCCGGACTCGATGGGTCGCGCGTAGTGGGCGGCGGTGTTGTGGTCGGGACAGACGAGCAGGACGGTGACGTCGCACCCCAGGAGCAGCCAGGTGGCGGCGGCGTAGCGGGCGAGTTGCCGGGGATCTTTGGATGTGCCCTGCTGGATCTCGACGATGATGGCGTGTGCGGGTTCGCGTGGCGGTCCCAGGGTGAAGATCAGATCGACTTCGATGTCGTCGGAGTTGCGGGTGTTGAAGGTCCGCTCCTCCTGCCGGATCAGCGGGGTGTCGGGCAGTTTCACTCCCATGAGGTCACGCAGGATCTCCACGGCGAGTTGTGGACGGTCGCTGAACATCTTGACCAGCGTGTCGTGTCGGGGGGACGGCATGACACTAAGTGTTACATCACAAGCACAGAAGTGATGTCGGTTCACGTGACAGGCGAGCACCGCCATCTCGTCTGGTGATCTCGCCCCAGGGCGACGGCCTGGCCGCGGTCCATAAGGAGCCTCTGGTTGGCTGATGCTCGCTCGGGGGCGTATCAACGGGGTAGTCGCCCGAGGCGATCCTCTCCTTGAGTCCGTGACTGCGGAAGTCCGCGTCACGTGGAAGTGCGCCAGTGCTCGTGGCGAAACACCAGGTGGGGGCCGAGATGGCGCGGAAGATCGCCCGGTTTCCGCAGGCGTGCATGCGCGGCGACCGGTCATCGTCTTCGGCTGCCCGCCAGGTGGGTCAGCAGCATGTCCAGTGGCCGGGGGACTCGATCGAGGTCGAGGGCCTCGACGAGCAGGCCGGAGTAGCGGATCTTGCGGCCGCTGCCCGATCCCATGAACCGGCGCAACTGGTCGTGGGTGGCGCCCCCACGCCATGCGGGCTGCTTCTGCAGCGTACGGAACGAGCCGAGCTCGCCCTCGGCATCGACGACGTGCTCGACGGCAGCGGTGCCGAGGGCGCGGATCAGCTCGTCTTCCAGGTCGGCGACGCACACGAAGAACCCGAGTGCCTCCAGGTCGCCGCGGCTGAGACCGGATCCGAGGCCGGCGTGCTCGAGGCCCCTCCGGTAGTCGGCTTCCTCGCCGGCGTCGCACAGACCGGCCAGCCGGAGACCGCTCCCGGTGGGGCCGAACCTGCCGATGTACGTCCTGATGTTCGTGGCGCCGCCCATCGCCACGAGGGAGATGCCTTCGGCGGCCAGATCCAGGCCACGGCGCTCGGCCAGCGCTTCGACGGCCGACTTGTCGCTGAGTCCCTCGACCAGGACCACGGTCTGAGTGTCGCTCACGAGGCCAGCCTGGCACCGAATCGGGAGAGTTTCGACCGCTTTGTCGCCACTGATCTACATTGTAAAGGGCGTCACCAGGTCGGATGCTGGGGCACCACCGCCACCGCCTCCACCTCGACCACGATCTCCGGCGTGGCGAGCGCGGCGGCCACGATCAACGAGTTGGCGGGCCAGTCTCCGCCCGGGAACCAGGCGGCGAACACCTCGTCGAGCGTCGAGCGGAAGCCTGCCAGGTGCTCCGTGCCCGCCACCATGGTGAACAGGCGGAGGAGGTGCTGCGGTCCCGACCCGGCCGAGGCGAGCAGCGCGTCGATGTTGGCGAAGATCTGATGGGCCTGGGTCGCCGCGTCGCTCCCCACGAGGGTCCCGGTCGCGTCCGTGCCGACCTGCCCGGCGATGAAGAGCAACTCGGAGTCCGCGGGCGCCGCGGCCAGATGGTGATATTTCGCCAGCGGTGCCCCGACCTGGTGCGGGCTCCAGCGCCGAACCATGACGTCGTCCTTTCCACCCAGATTGCCGTGCGTCCGCCCACGTTAGCGTGATGCCCGATTGGAGAGCGGGGGCGAGTGGACGCTCGGGGTCGCTGACTGCCGACGCGAAGACGCATGACGGGCCGGAGGTGGAGGCGTTTCTCTGGGGACTGCTGCCGGGAGAATCCCGCCGTTCTGTCCAGGTGGGCGCGGGAGCTCGGAGTGTCCGCCGCCAATCCGGTCGCGCTTCCGCCGCATGGCATTCCGGCCCGGAGGAAGGGCAGTTCAGCCTCGCGGGGGTGCAGGCCAACGTGGCGCTTGTGCCAGTCTCTCGGGATTCACCCGGTGCACAAATACCAGAGTGAGGGAGGACCCGGCCCTGAGAACGTCGCGGCCTTGTTCCGCCGGGTACGGCTGGCCTCGTTCTACGACATTTCTTCAGCCCTGCCGTACACCGCGGCCGCTCCGGAGGTGCGCTCGTTGCACCGTTCGCTGCCGGGCGCCCCGGTGGACGCCGCGGCCGCGCGGGTGACGGCCGGGGGTTGTCGGGGGCGGCACGTATCGTGACCGTATGCCTGACATCGAGGTCGCCGGGCGCGAAGTGCGCGTCACCAGCCCCGGCAAGGTGGTCTTCCCGCAGTCCGGTCTCACCAAGCTCGACCTGATCCGCTACTACCAGGCGGTGGGCGAGGCGGCGCTGCGGGGCGTGCACGGGCGGCCGATGGTGCTCAAGCGGTTCGTGCGCGGCATCGAGGAGGAGGCGTTCTTCCAGAAGCGCGCCCCGGCCAAGCGGCCGGCCTGGATCGAGGTGGCGGAGCTGAAATACCGCTCGGGCCTGAGCGCGGAAGAGGTCGTGTGCACCGACCTGGCCCAGCTGCTGTGGGTGGTCAATCTCGGTTGTGTCGACCTCAACCCGCATCCGGTGCGCTCCGACGACCTGTCCAGGCCCGACGAGCTGCGCATCGACCTCGATCCCGTGCCGGGGGTGGGCTGGGCCGATGTGCTGGCGACCGCGCAGGTGGCGCGCGAGGTGCTGGCCGATCACGGGCTGGTCGGGTGGCCCAAGACGTCCGGGTCGCGGGGTTTCCATGTGTACGCGCGGATCGAGCGGCGCCGGTCGTTCGCCGAGGTGCGCAAGGCGGCCGAGACGGTCGCCCGCGAGGTCGAGCGGCGGGCTCCCGGCCTGGCCACCAGCCGGTGGTGGAAGGAGGAGCGGCACGGGGTGTTCGTCGACTTCAACCAGAACGCCTACGACCGCACGGTGGCCTCCGCCTACTCCGTGCGCGCCGTGCCCGACGCCCGCGTGTCCACGCCGCTGACGTGGGACGAGGTTCCCGGTTGCCGTCCGGAGGCGTTCACCGTCGCCACCGTCCCGGAGCGGCTGGCCGAGCGCGGCGACCCGTGGGAGGAGATGGACCTGCACGCGGGCTCGCTCGACGGGCTGCTGGAGCTGGCCGAAGAGCTGGGGCCCGCGCCCAAGCCGCCCAAGGGCAGCGGGCGCCGGCAGCAGACGAAGCCGGTCATCGAGATCGCCAGGGCCGAGCACAAGGACGAGGCGATGGCGGGCCTCGAACGGTGGAAGTCCCGCCATCCGCAGGTCGCGGCCCGGCTGGAGCCCGCCGACGTGCTGGTCGACGGCATGCGGGGGCGCAGCAGCGTGTGGTATCGCATCCGGGTCAACCTCCAGCACGTGCCGGAGGGGGAGCGGCCCGAGCAGGAGCCGCTAGAGGTCGACTACGACCCGTGGCGCGCGGGTCCGGAGTGAGGGCCTTGAGGTCAGGGCCTTGGGTTTGGGCGAGGGTTTGGGCGACGGCTCGGGTCAGGGCCGTTCAGCGGCCGGAGATGAGGTCGGCGAGGCGGGCATAGACCGAGGTTGTGGTGCCGCGCTCGTTCTCGTGACGGTCGGCAGCGCGGAAAAGGGCGTAGATGAGCTGCACGCCGGCCCACCGCAGCGGCTCCGGCTCCCACTGCCGCACCTGGCGTCCCACCCACGGCAGCCCCGTCAGCTCCGTCTCCCGCCGCAACACCAGGTCGCGCAGGGTGCGGCCGGCCAGGTTGGTCGTGGTGACGCCGCTGCCGACGTAGCCGCCGGCCCAGCCGAGCCCGCTCGCGTGGTCCAGGTGCACCGTCGAGCACCAGTCGCGTGGCACGCCGAGCACCCCGCACCAGGCGTGCTGGACCCGCGCGTCGGCCGCCGCGGGGAAGAGCTTGATCAGCATGCGCCACAGCAGCGCGGCGGTCTGCGGCTGGGTGGCGCCCCGGGTGTCGGTACGCGACCCGTACCTGTAGGGCACGCCCCGGCCGCCGATGGCGATGCGGTCGTCGGCGGTCCGCTGGGCGTAGATGTAGGCGTGCGCCTCGTCCCCGACCAGTTCGTTGCCCGCCCAGCCGAGGTGCTTCCACACCTCGGCGGGCAGCGGCTCGGTGACGATCATGGAGCTGTTCATCGGCAGCCACTGCCGGCGCTGGCCGGCCAGCCCGGCGGTGAAGCCCTCGGTGGCCCGGATGACGTAGTCGGCGGTGACGTCGCCGCGCGTGGTGACCGCCGTGGCCTTCCCGCCGCCGTGCCGGGGCCGCAGCTCGGTCACGGTGGTGTCCTCGTAGAGGTCCACGCCGAGCCGGGCGACCGCGGCGGCCAGGCCGACGGCCAGCTTGGCGGGCTGGATGCGGGCGCAGTGCGGTGAGTACGCGGCCTCCAGCGTGCCTGCGGCCTGGACGCGCTCGGCCTGCTCGTCACGGCCGAGCAGGCGCATGTCGGCCTCACCGTACCCCCATCCGCGCAGCTCGGCGAGCTCGGCGCGGAGCCGGCGCCGCTGGGCGGGGTTGGTCGCGACGTGGAGCAGCCCGCCCTTGTGGATGTCGGCGTCGATGCCCTCTTCGCGGGCCACCGCGATGACCTCGTCGACGGAGCGGAACATGGCGTGCTGCAGATCGATCATCGCCTGCCGGCCGCGCGCTTTCGCGTGCCGTTTCCTGGATCCGGCGAACTCGGCCGACAACCATCCGCCGTTGCGCCCCGACGCGCCGAACCCGGCGAACTCCTTCTCCAGGATCGCGATGCGCAGGCCGGGGTCGGCCTGCTTCAGGTAGTACGCGGTCCACAGGCCGGTGTATCCGCCGCCCACGATCGCGACGTCGTAGTCGCGCGGCCCGGGCAGCGCCGGCCGCCGTGCGGGCAGGCCGATCTGCCGGTACCAGAAGGAGACGCCGCCGTTGGCGAAGTCTTCGGTCAGCGGGATGCCGGTGATCACCGAACACATTGTCTATTACCGGCATATGAGGAGCAAGTGGACGATGTGTAACAGAACGGGGCAATGGACTAGCTTCGTGTCGGCCGCTCATAGCCCTCGTCGCCGCCGTATACGTGCAGGTCAGGGTCATTCTCCGGCTGGTTCGCCGGGCTGGTGGGCGAAGCGGTGTGCTCGGAGGCGAAGTCGTCCGTCAGCGCGGGCGGCGCGGGGTGGAGATAGTCGTGCCAGGTGATGACGCCCCTGGAGTCGGTGTCCGTGATGAGCTCGCCGTCCCGCTGGGCCGCGTACATCCTGCCCGGGTAGTGCACGGGCAGGCACGGACGGCGCACATGCCTGGCCTGCAGCCAGGTCCGCACCAGTTCCTCGGTGTCCATCACCTGAGGCCCGCCGAACTCGAACTCCTTGCCCTCGGGCCCGCCCGCCAGCAGCGCCGCCGCCAGCGCGGCGACCTCGCCCGTGTGCACCGGCTGCCAGGGCAGCGAGCGGTCCACGAGCATCACGGGGAACGACGCGTACGCCCGCAGCCGCTGGTCGAGGGACTGCTGGAACCGCGTGGCGCGCAGGACGGTCCAGCCGATCCCGCTCTCCCCGATCAGCCGCTCGGCCTCCAGCTTGTGACCGAGGTATCCGATGGCGACGCGGTCCACTCCGACGACCGAGGTGTAGAGCAGGTGCTGCACCCGCGCCTCGCGGGCGGCGAGGAGCAGTCGCTGGGTGCCGGGCACGTCCACGGCTCCGCGGCCCCTGGGGCCGCTGGTGGCGAGGTGCGCGATCGCGTCCACGCCGTGCACGGCGTCCGCGACGCCCTTGCCGGAGGCGAGGTCGCCCCAGAACCACTCGACGCGCCCTGAGCTCTGCCGCTCTTTCCGGCTCAGCGCCCGCACCTGGTGCCCCGCCCTGATCAGCGCGGGCAGCAGCGCGCCGCCCAGCGTTCCCGTGGCTCCCGTGACCAGTATGCGCATGCCGCTCCACTACCCGCGAATGCCTGGAAATGACAACGAACTACGTAAAGGCGTCTGCGTCCGGCAGCGCGGGGTAGTGCCGCACACATGGCTCGAATCGCAGCGGAATCCCTGATCGAACGGCTCGCGGAGTGGGGCGTGGACACCGTCTTCGGCCTGCCCGGCGACGGCATCAACGGCATCATGGAAGGGCTGCGGCGCCACCGCGACAGGGTGCGCTTCGTCCTCGTCCACCACGAGGAGGCCGCCGCCTTCATGGCCACCGGCTACGCCAAGGCCACCGGGCGGATCGGCGTGTGCCTGGCCACGTCGGGGCCCGGCGGCATCCACCTGCTCAACGGCCTCTACGACGCCAAGCTCGACCACGTGCCCGTGCTGGCCGTCACGGGCATGCAGGAGACCTCCGTGCTGGGTACCGGATACCAGCAGGAGGTCCACCTGGACAAGCTGTTCGCCGACGTGGCCGAGTACAACATGATGATCTCCAACCCGGCGCAGCTGCCCTCGCTGGTGGACCTCGCGATCAGGACGTCCTACGCCCGGCGCGGGGTTTCCCACCTCACGCTGCCCAACGACATCCAGGTGGCGGAGGCGGGGGCGGACCCGTACGAGCAGGTCGCGCCCGCCAGGCCGCCGCGGACCTCGCCCGTCTACCTGCAGCCGGCCGGCATCCCGCGGCAGGAGGACGTCGAGTGGGTCGCCGAGGTGCTCAACAGGGCGGAACGCCCCGCCATCCTCGTCGGCCAGGGCGCCCTGCACGCCCGGCGGGAGGTGCTGGCCGTCGCGGAGGCCCTGGGCGCGCCCGTGGTCAAGACGCTGCCCGGCAAGGCGGTCGTCCCCGACGACTCGCCGTACACGACCGGCGGGATCGGGCTGCTCGGCACCCGGCCGAGCGAGGAGTTGATGGACGAGGCCGACGTGCTGTTCATGGTGGGCACGAACTTCCCCTACTCGAAGTTCCTACCGGAGCCGGGGAAGACCAGGGTGGTGCAGTTCGAGGCGGAGCCGACCAGGGCGGGGGCGCGGATCGCGACCGACGTGCCGGTGGTGTGCGACGCGAAGGAGGGGCTGGTGGCGCTGCTGCCCCTGTTGTCCCGCCGGGACGGCAACGCCCATCTGGCGAAATATCAGAAAATGATGGCGACGTGGCGGGCCGACATGGACGCCCTGGAGAACCCCGACCGCGACCCCATCGCCCCGCAGTACGCCATGTCCGTCGTCGACCGGCTCGCGGCCGACGACGCCATCCTGACCTGCGACAGCGGCACCATCGCCACCTGGGCGGCCCGGCACTGGACGATCCGCGGCGAGCGCGAGTTCTACCTGTCGGGGACGCTGGCCACCATGGCGCCGGGGCTCCCGTACGCCATCGCCATGCAGCACGCCTTCCCTGGCCGGCAGGTCATCGCGTACGTCGGCGACGGGGGTTTCTCGATGCTCATGGCCGAGTTCCTGACGGCGGTCCAGCAGCGGCTGCCGGTCAAGGTCGTCATCAACAACAACAACTCGCTCGGCCAGATCCTGTGGGAGCAGATGGTGCTCGGCTACCCGGAGCACGGCGTGCGCTACGACCAGCCGGAGGCCGACTTCGCGGCCTGGGCCAGGGCGTGCGGCGGCTTCGGGGCCAAGGTCACCAGGTCGGGCGACGTGGCGCCGGCGATGCAGCAGGCGCTGGCCCACGACGGGCCGGCCCTGGTGGACGTGGACGTCAACCCGAACGAGCCGCCGATGCCCGGCAAGGTCTCCTACGACCAGGCCAAGAGTTTCGCGCAGGCGTTCCTGAAGGGCCAGCCGCACAAGGCCGCCATCGCCACGACGCTGTTCAAGGACCGCATCCAGAAGCTGACGGACTAGACGCTGGCGGCGCAGGCCTGGGTGATCCCCGCGGCGGCGCTCAGCAGCGGCTCGACCAGCCGGGGCAGCTCGCGCACGCGACGGTGGGAGAGCACGATGCCGAGGGCCGCCACCGGCCGCCCGTCCACCAGGATCGGCGCCGCCGCCGAGCACGAGCCCAGCGTCATCTCCTCGTACGTCAGCGCGTACCCCTGGGAGCGTACCGTCGCCAGTTCCCTGGCCAGCCGCCCGGCCTCGATGATCGTGTGCGGGGTCGGCCGTTCGAGCTTGCGCGCCAGGTACGCCTTGACGAACCACTCCGGCTCGTACGCCAGCAGCGCCTTGCCCACGCCCGTCGGGTGCATGGGCAGCCGGGCGCCGGTCCTGGACACGATGGGCACCGCCCGCCTGCCGTGCACCTTGTCGACGTAGAGCACCTCGAGCCCGTCGCGGACGGCCAGATGAACGTTCTCGCCGGTGCCGGCGAACAGGTCCTGCAGCCACGGATGCGCCAGGTCCTGCAGCCGGCCGGGCGCGAGCTGGCCCAGCTCCCACAGCCGCAGCCCCACCCGCAGCCGGCCGTCGGGCGCGCGGCTCAGCGCCTGCCACTCCTCCAGCTCCGCGACCAGGCGGTGGGCCGTGCTCAGCGGCACCCCGCTCCGCCTGGCCAGCTCGGTCAGGGAGAGCTGGGGGTGAGCCGGGTCGAAGGCGCCCAGGATCGCCAGCACCTTGGACGTCACCGAACGCCCAGGAGCGCGAGATCCACCTGCCATGGACCAATCCTGCCTATTTCTTCCATCCAGTGGAAGGGCCGGTTCGGCTGATCGCCCTTGGAGGCAGGATGCTCCGTATATGCGAACTCAGGTCGGGATCATCGGGGCCGGGCCCGCCGGTCTGCTCCTGTCCCATTTGCTCCACCTGCGCGGCATTTCCTCCGTGGTGCTGGAGAGGCGCAGCCGTGACCACGTCGAGCGGCGGGTCCGAGCCGGGGTGCTGGAGCAGGGCACGGTGGACACGCTGGTCGAGTCCGGCGTCGGCGAGCGCCTGCTGCGCGAGGGGCTGCCGCACAACGGGATCGAGCTCAGGTACGACGGTGCGGGCCACCGCATCCCGTTCGAGAAGCTGGTGCCCGGCCGGCGCATCACCGTGTACGGCCAGCAGGAGGTGGTCAAGGACCTCATCGCGGCCCGCCTCGCGGCGGGCGGCGACGTGCGCTTCGAGATCGAGGACGTGGCCCTGCACGGCCTGGAGACCGAGCAGCCGTACGTGACGTTCGGCGGCGAGCGGCTCGACTGCGACGTGGTCGCCGGCTGCGACGGCTTCCACGGCGTGTCGAGGCCGTCCATCCCGGAAGGAGTTCTGAGCGTATACGAGCGCGAATATCCCTTCGCCTGGCTGGGCATCCTGGCCCGGGTGGCGCCGTCGTCCGAGGAGCTGATCTACACCAGGACCGAGCGCGGCTTCGCCCTGCACAGCATGCGCACGCCCGAGGTCAGCCGCTTCTACCTGCAGGTCCCGGCCGGCGCGCGGGTGGAGGAGTGGCCGGACGAGCGGATCTGGGCCGAGCTGCAGGCCCGGCTGGAGAGCGTGCCCGGCTTCACGCTGGCCACCGGCGAGATCATGGAGAAGAGCGTCACGCCCATGCGGGCGTTCGTCGCCGAACCCATGCAGTACGGCCGCCTCTACCTGGCCGGCGACGCCGCCCACATCGTGCCGCCCACCGGCGCCAAGGGGCTCAACCTGGCCGTGGCCGACGTCCGCGTCCTCACCAGCGCGCTCGCTGCCTATTTCGAGCTCGGCTCGGCGGGGCCGCTCGACGGCTACTCGCGGGCGTGCCTGAAACGTGTGTGGCGGGCGCAGCACTTCTCGTGGTGGATGACCACCCTGCTGCACACGTTCGAGGCCGACGACGCGTACGCGCGCCGGCTGCAGCTGTCCTACCTGGACTACGTGACCTCGTCCGAGGCCGCGGCGACGACCCTGGCGGAGAACTACGTGGGAATGCCATGAAGATCGTTGGTACGGCGGCCGAGGCGGTCGCGGGAATCGGAGACGGGGCGTCACTCGCGGTCGGAGGCTTCGGCCTGGCCGGGGTGCCCGCCGTACTCATCAAGGCACTGCTCGGGCAGGGCACGTCCGGCCTGCACGTCGTGTCGAACAACTGCGGCACCGACGGGCGCGGCCTGGGCGAGCTGCTCGCGGCGGGGCGGATCTCCCGCGTCACCGGCTCGTACGTGGGGGAGAACAAGGAGTTCGCCCGGCAGTACCTGGCCGGCGAGCTGGAGGTGGAGCTGATCCCGCAAGGCACGCTGGCCGAGCGGCTGCGGGCCGGCGGGTGCGGCATCCCGGCCTTCTACACGAGGGCGGGCGTGGGGACGCTGGTCGAGGAGGGCGGGCTGCCGTGGCGCTACCGCTCCGACGGGTCGGTGGCGGTGGCGTCGCCGCCGAAGGAGGTCAGGGAGTTCGACGGCGTCTCGTACGTCCTGGAGCACGGCATCCGTACGGACTTCGCGCTCGTACGGGCCGCACGTGGCGACATCTACGGAAACCTGGTGTTCGCCAAGGCCGCGCGGAACTTCAACCCGCCGGCCGCCATGGCGGGACGGGTCACCATCGCCGAAATCGAGGAGCTGTGCGAGCTCGACCCCGAGGAGGTGCACCTGCCCGGCGTCTTCGTGCAGAAAGTGCTGGCGCTGGATCCCGAGCAGGCGGCGGACAAACCCCTCGAGCGGCGGACGGTGCGTTCCTGATGGCCTGGACCCGGCAGCAGGTGGCGGCCCGCGCGGCGGACGAGCTGCCCGACGGCTCGTACGTCAACCTCGGCATCGGCCTGCCCACGCTCATCCCCGCCCACCTCGGCGGCCGCACCGTCGTGATCCACTCGGAGAACGGCATCCTCGGCGTCGGGCCGTACCCGCTACCCGGCGAGGTGGATCCCGACCTGATCAACGCGGGCAAGGAGACGGTCACCGTCGCGCCCGGGGCGTCGTACTTCGACTCTTCGTTGTCGTTCGGCATGATCCGCGGCGGCCACGTGGACGTGGCGGTGCTCGGCGCCATGCAGGTGTCACAGGCCGGCGACCTGGCCAACTGGGCGGTCCCCGGCAAGATGATCAAGGGGATGGGCGGTGCCATGGACCTCGTGCACGGCGCCCGCCGGGTCCTCGTGGTCATGGAGCACACGACGCGCGACGGCGACCCCAAGATCCTGCCCGCCTGCACGCTGCCCCTCACCGGCCGGTCCTGCGTCGACCGCGTGATCACCGACCTGGCCGTCATCGACGTCCTCCCCGGCGGGCTGAAGCTCGTCGAGACCGCCCCCGGCGTCACCGCCGACGAGGTGCGCGCCAGGACGGCGGCCGACCTTTCATGACCCCGCGAACCCCGCCGCCATGAACCCCCGAAGGCCCTGGAGACTCGAAGGAACGACATGAGCCATCCTCCGTACCTGAGCCCCGGCTACCGCAGCAC